>JAQVNT010000242.1 GCA_028702975.1 Candidatus Delongbacteria bacterium | reverse complement strand
GTGCTTATCGACGCCGGTTCGGCATCGGCATCCGAGATCGTCAGCGGCGCTTTGCAGGATCATGACAGGGCGTACATACTTGGAGCCAGATCGTTCGGCAAAGGGCTGGTGCAGAGACCCTTCGAGCTGGGTGACGGATCCGTGGCAAGAATAACGATCGCCAGATACTACACTCCGACCGGAAGACTGATCCAGAGACCTTATGACGAAGGGGCGGAAAGCTATTTTCTTGACAGGTATCTGGATCCTGAGCTTTTGACGGAGGAAGAGAAAGTTAAACAGGATTCGATAAAAGAATCACAGAAGTTCCTGACTCTGAATAAGAAAAGGGTAGTTTACGGAGGCGGAGGAATAACACCGGATTCTCTTCTTACATACGATCTTCTTTCAGGGCTGATGACGGATCTTTACAGGCAGAGAGTATTTCAGGACCATGCTATAGACTTTTTTAATAAAACGAATGGAAAACCGGCTTCATGGAAGGATAATTTCGATGTTTTCTATAAGGAATTTCAGGTTACGGAAGATATATTGGAAAGTTTTAAAATGATAGCTGAACAGAACAAGGTGCACATAATTTTGGAACTTCCTGAAAAGAACGAAAGGAACAAAAAGGAGTTTTACCATACGGCACAGAAATTCGACGAAGATATTCAGAAGATAAAAGATGAGATCAAATACAATATTGCCAGGCAGTACTTTAAAGAAAAAACGCAGTATCCCAAGATCAAGGCGATGAATGATAAGTTCGTTAAAACAGCTCTCACACTTTTCGGAGAGGCTAAAAAACTGGCAGACATAAAATAAGAGTTACTGATGTTCGAAAGCATTTACAGGGATTTTGAAGATTATTTTCTGATCGATTTTAACAGGATAAAATGGGATTTTGCCAAAATAAATCCTGAAGAAAGAGCCTCCCTTCTTATTGTTGAAGATGAGAGCTCTTTTAGAGAAATGCTGAAGGAATTTTTTACGATGCAGGAGATGTATAAGATAGAAACGGCGCAGAACGGACAGGAAGGGCTCGACAAATATCTCAGAAGCAGGCATGATGTGATCCTGACGGATGTTATGATGGACGCACTTACAGGTATTGAGATGGCGGAAAAGATTATTAAAATTAATCCTCATCAGAAAATATTTTTTGTCAGCGCATGGTCAAGCAAGAAGATGATGTTCGATATTTTTGAGAAACAGTTCATGGAGGGTTATTTCCAGTTCATAGACAAACCTTTCGATCTTAAAGACTTCCAGAACAGGGTTTTTTTATTTATGAACGATAAATTATCCGGAATAGTGTTTCATGTGCTGGATAAAAAGGCTCTGGAAAGAACTGTCGCGCAGCTTGAGCCATATCAGATACTGGTTCTTCACGGGGAGATACTTAACCGGTGTATATATCTTGCAAGAGAGCTTCTGGGAAGAGAATATACAAGAGAGAGTATATCATCGTATTTTCTAAAGGATAAAGATTACATGAAGAGAGTGAACTGCAAATTCGATGAGGTTTACTGCAGAGGAAATTTCTGTATAAAGATCGCTCCTGAATGTATGGTTCAGAAACTTAAAAAACAAATTGAAATAATTGTTGACTTGATAGAAGAAATTTACGATTTTTACAAGAGATTTGAATTGAGGAAAAGATTATGAAGAAAATTCTAGTAGTTGGATCGGTGGGAATAGATGATATTGAAACCCCAAAAGGAAAAGTTGAGAGGGTTCCCGGAGGTTCGGCAGTTTATTTCAGTCTGGCGGCTTCGATGTTCGCTCCGGTAAACTTCGTGGGAGTAGCCGGATCGGATTTCCCGAAAGAGATAATAGATCTGATGCAGAAAAGGAATATTGATACCCGGGGTTTTGAGATAATTGAAGGCGGAAAAACTTTCAGATGGTCAGGAAGGTATCACGATGATATGGATAACAGGGATTCTCTTCTCACGGAATTGAATGTTTTCGAAACTTTTGATCCCAAGCTTCCTGAGGAATATAAGGAGTCAGAGATACTGTTCCTAGCGAATATCCGTCCCGACCTTCAGCTTCAGGTTCTGGAAAAAATGGGAAAAAGACCTGAACTGGTTATTTCTGACACAATGAATTTCTGGATACACAGCGATCCCGTGAAAGTCGCACAGGTAGTGAGAAAATCAGACATTTTTATAGTCAATGACTCGGAACTTCTTTTAATGACAGGGGAGAGCAACTTTCTTTCTGCCGCAGACAGGATACTTGAAGAATGTACACTTCTTAAAGCACTTATTGTCAAGCTTGGAAAATTCGGACTCTATGCCACAGACGGCAATGAGGAATTTTTCCTTCCGGCCTATCCTTTAAGGCAGGTTGCCGATCCGACGGGTGCGGGCGACAGTATGGCCGGAGGGTTCGCAGGATATCTGGCGAAGACAGGCGATTTCAGTTTTGCAAACATCAAAACCGCATGTGTTTACGGATCTATCACCGCTTCATACTCGGTAAATGATTTCTCGATAGAAGGACTTAAGGAATTTGATGCGGAGGACATTCAACTGGAGTTTGAGACATTTAAGAATCTAACGAAATTTTAGACCGTTAAGGTATTCGATCCGTTTTTCTAAAATATCCTTTTCTTTTATACTAAGGTTTAGCCCGAGCGCTTTTTTTCTGAAATTTCTGCTTTTTTCATGATCGGACATTTCGTAATAAATTCTCGAAAGAAAGTAATAGGAGTTAAAAAGATCGATATTCGAGAGCCTTGCCTCCATATTTTCAATCTTTAATAAAAGCTTTAAATATAATTGTTCAGCATCATCGAATTTTTTCTGTTCAAACAGTGATCTTGCTTTCAGGAATAAAAAAAGGTGGGATTCAGGATATTTTTCAAGAGCGAGATCCGCCATTTCTTCAGCTTTGCCGAATTTTTCATAATCGATATACATCCATCCCAGGGTCGATACGGCCAGGTACCTGCTGAAGTTCGAATTTTCAATACTTTCAGAGACGATCTTCACTGCCTCAGGTCTTTTGTCCCATATCCAGCTTATAATTTCACTTCTGTAGAACAGGTAAGTGCCGTAAAGCAGTTTTGCGTCGCCTATCTCTTCTCCCTGCTCGAGAGACTCTTTAATATATGAGATCCCGTCGAGTGTTTTTGAGAGAGCCGAAAAGTTTCTGCCGTCCCTGCTCAAGAGATAGCCTCTGTTTATCAGAGATGCGCCTTTATAGAAGTTCATCCACGGGTCGTTCTTATCGAAGCCCAGGTGGAAATCCGCCTTTTTTTCGGCATTATTATAATGAAGTACGATCTTGGAGTCAAAGATGTCGGTC
>JAQVNT010000241.1 GCA_028702975.1 Candidatus Delongbacteria bacterium | reverse complement strand
TTACCGGAACTCTGACGGACAGAGAGATGAAGAACCAGACCCTGGACGATATGGACCTTGAACAGGAAAGAGGGATCACCATAAAATCACACGCCGTAACGATGAGCTATAAAGCTAAAGACGGCGAAACATATATCCTGAACCTTATCGATACGCCGGGCCATGTTGACTTTACCTACGAGGTTTCCAGGAGTATAGCGGCCTGCGAAGGAGCGCTGCTGGTCGTGGACGCGTCCCAGGGTATCGAGGCGCAGACCCTGTCTAACCTTTACCTGGCCATGGCTCAGGACCTTGAGATCATCCCGGTGATCAACAAGATCGATCTTCCCGCAGCCCAGCCCGAGCATGTTGCCAATCAGGTGAAAGACCTTATCGGATGTATCGATTCCGAGATCATTTTCACATCGGCTAAAACGGGCGAGGGCGTAGATGAGCTGCTGGATAAGATCATAACTGTGATACCGCCGCCGAAAGGGACGGACGACGCGCCTCTCAAAGCGCTGATATTCGACTCGATGTATGACCAGTTCAGGGGGGCAGTAGCGTACATTAAGGTCGTCGAAGGATCGATCAGGCAGGGCGACAAGATAAAAATGTTCAATCAGGACACGCAGTTCGATGTCGAGGAGATAGGCATTTTAAAGCTCGAAAGGATCAAGAGGAATGTTCTTTCAGCAGGCGAAGTAGGATATCTAATCACAGGAACGAAGACTGCGCATGATATAAAGGTGGGCGACACGGTCACGCATGCGAAGAACGGCGCGCCTCAGCCTCTGCCGGGTTATCAGGAGATCAAACCGATGGTCTATTCGGGCGTCTTCCCGGTCAGCACTGAAGATTATGACGATCTGAAAGACTCGCTCGAGAAACTCAAGCTGAACGATTCATCGCTCGTATATACGCCCGAAAGCTCGACCGCGCTCGGATTCGGCTTCAGGGTGGGTTATCTGGGGCTGCTTCACATGGAGATCATTCATGAGAGGCTTGAGCGCGAATACGACATGTCGGTGATAAATACATTCCCGAACGTTACTTATAATGTGTATATGACGACCGGTGAAGTGGAAGTGGTCACCAACCCTAAGGATTTCGACATGAGCAGGGACATTCAGCGCGTGGAGGAGCCTTTCATCAACGCACAGATTATCACGCTGACAGAACATATCGGACCCATCATGAAACTGTCCCTCGAAAGAAGAGGCGTCTATATAGCTACTGACTACATCGATGAAACGAGGGTGGTTCTCAAATATAATTTCCCGCTTTCAGAGGTGATCTTCGACTTTTTCGACAGGCTCAAGTCCGTTTCGAGAGGATACGCTTCTTTCGATTATGAGCTCGCGGGCTATCAGCCTACGGATATGGCCAGGCTGGATATACTTCTCAACGGTGAAAAGATAGATGCTCTCGCTGCAATAATCCATAAAGATAAGGCATACCATTACGGCGAAAAGATATGTAAGAAGCTTAAAGATATTATTCCGAGACAGATGTTCGACTGCGCTATTCAGGCTGCAATAGGATCAAGGATAATCGCCCGTTCGACAGTCAAGGCTTTACGAAAGGATGTCCTTGCAAAATGCTACGGAGGGGACATTTCCAGGAAGAGGAAGCTTTTGGAGAAACAGAAAAAGGGAAAGAAAAAAATGAAGCAGATCGGATCTGTTGAACTGCCTCAGGAAGCTTTCCTCGCTTTACTTAAAGTGGATGAATAGATCAAAATACATATCTTTCATACTCCTTCTGCTGATAATTCTGATATTCAAGGCTGTCATATTTGAGTTCTATTATGTTACTTCGGCTTCGATGTCTGAAACTATCCTCCCGGGGGATTTTCTGCTTATCAATAAGCTCGTATTCGGAACAAATACGCCTAACAGGGCTTATCTGCCGTTCATCAATTCAGGATTCGGGCTGCCGTCTTTTAAGATCCCTGCCGTAAGAGACATAAGTCAGGGCGAAATAGTTGTGGTCGATAACGACAATTACCCGGGCTGCGAGAACAACATGATAAAGAGGGTCGCCGCAGTGGAGGGTCAGTCGGTCACTGTCATAGACAACCTGGTATTTGTGGACGGAATACTGCATAACTCCGAAAAGATCACCGGCGCAGGTGAAATAGAGATCTCAGACGAATACAACCTTAATACTTTTGTCGTTCCCGAGGGGAAGTTATTTCTTGTGGGCGACAATATTGAATTCAGCTACGATTCAAGGGATTTCGGATTTGTTGATACGAAAGATGTTATAGGTAAAGCTGTCCTAATTTACGCCTCGAAGGACCCTGAAGGAAATTTCAGGTGGAACAGATTTTTGAATAAACCCCGGTAAAAATTAATTATAGACAATATTTTAAATATTAGCGTCTTCTTCCGAATATCCTCAACAGCATCAAAAATAGATTTATGAAGTCGAGATAAAGCGTCAGCGCTCCCATGATGGCTTCTTTTTTGTCCTCATCAGTACCTTCATTGCCTATGATGTTCATCCGCTTGATCTTCTGAGTGTCGTATGCGGTCAGGCCCACGAAAACGAATACTCCGATGTAGGTTATAAGCCAGTAAAGCACATCGTTCGCCCAGAACATGTTGACGACAGATCCGATGACTATACCGATCAGCCCCATGAAGAAGAACCCTCCCCAGCTTGTGAGATCCATCTTGGTCACATAGCCGAAGAAGCTCATCGCCCCGAACATGGCCGCCGCCGTGAAGAAAGCGCTGGTTATCGCAGCCTGAGTATAGACGAGAAATATGAAAGAAAGTGTCAGCCCGTTAAGCGCCGCGTATACGAAAAATACTGTCATGGCCGTGGAAGCGTTCATTTTTCTAACCGCAACCGCGAGAGTTCCCACAGCGAAAAGTTCAAGTATGAATAGTCCGAAGAATATGAGCGGTCTGCCGTACATGAACCTTATCATCGATTCACTAGTCGAAACAAAATACGCGACCCCGGTCGTTATCAGCAGCGCCGTCATCATCCAGTTATATACGCTGAGCATGAACCTTCTCTGCTCTTCAGCCACTTCCTGCGATATAACTCTGTCCTGTATCATTTTATGCTCCTGTAAGCTTATTTTTCAAGTATGTATTGTACTGTCAATTCCGTCGTCGCGTTCAAAGAATCTTTGTGAAGTCTTTCGAACGAGTGAGAAGCGTCAACTCCCGGACCGAAAAGCATGTGTTTAGCATCTATCCCTGTCCTTAAAGCGGCTGCCGCGTCCGAACCGTACATCGGGTGGATATCGACCTTGTAAGGTATTTTGTTCTTTTGGGCAATTTTGACATTTTTTTTTCTCAGT
>JAQVNT010000240.1 GCA_028702975.1 Candidatus Delongbacteria bacterium | reverse complement strand
CACGGAAGTCGAGATCGCAAAAATGCTGATGTACAGATATCCTCACAAAAGGATATATCCCTTGGCCGATCATGCAGTCTGTCTTCAGATGAAGAAAACGACCCTCGAGAATCTTTATGATTCGCTTCTGAACGAGGAGTATGAGATCAATGTGCCGGAAGAGGTCAGAGTCAGGGCTGTAGCGGCACTGAACAAAATGCTACAATTAAGCTGAAAGGTCAAAATTTATGATCGAAATGAATGAAGAGAACCCTAAAAAAAGAGACATTGACCAGATCGTCGGCATACTCAGGAACGGAGGGGTAATAATCTACCCTACCGATACCGGTTATGCTTTCGGATGCGACCTTTTCAACAAAAAGGGGTTCGATAAGCTTGTTATGATAAAAAAAGTGGAAAAAAGAAAGACTTTTTCTTTCGTCTGCAGCAGTTTCAGCCAGATAAGCGATTATGCGGAATGTTCAAAAGAATCTTACAGGATAATGAAAGAACTTCTCCCCGGACCTTATACTTTTATTATGAAAGCTCTCAATTCCGTCTCAAAAACAGTTTCGGGAGAGAAAAAAAAGGTCGGAATAAGAATTCCTGAGAACAATATCGACTTTTCCTTAGTTGAAGGATTAGGAAACCCTCTGATAAGTTCGAGTCTCAATAAGTATTCAGATATCGTAGAGGGTAAAGGTCATATGCTGTCCGATCCTGTCGATATAGAAAGAAATTACGGTAAACTCGTTGACGAGATAATAGCCTGCGGAGCGATTATGCCAGAGTTCTCTACAGTGATCGACCTCAGCGGCGAAGATATAGAAATAATCAGGCAGGGCAAAGGCTCGACAGAAATGTTCTCAATGGAGTGATATGATAAAGAAGACCGCTCTAATACTTTTCATCCTTGCGATCTCGCTCTTCGGGAGCGGAAAATACGCAGGTGAATTCATCAGCGGAGGCGTGGATGCGAGAAGCCTTTCGCTGGGAAATATCGTTCTTACATCTTTCTCCAATCCTTCGGCAGTGTATTTTAATCCCGCTTTTTTACCCGAATACGGCAGCAGCGGAGTGATCGTTTCGCACAGCGAACGGTTCGAGGGAATAGTGCAGCAGGAATTCGCGGCATACAACACATTATATAACGGACTGGATGTTGGCGCGGCTCTGATATGGATAAACGTTGACGGCATAACTCTGACAAAACTTGAGAACGAAAATGAGCCTGTGGGGCCCGATAACAGGATACTGCCTTACGACACGGTCTCAGACAATGAACTTGCCCTGTTCTTAAGCTTCGGTAAGAAATTCAATGACAAAATGAACTGGGGAGCCGGAACAAAACTTCTTTTTAAAACTTTCGAAAAGGAATCCGCTTCCGGGATAGGATTTGATGTCTCGGGACTCTATAAAGCTCCATACAACATCACTCTCGGATTAATACTTCAGGATATTACGACTTCAGCTCTCTTCTGGAGCACCGGGGAGAGCGAGTTCGTCAGTCCGTCGGCTTTATTCGGCGCAGAATACAACAACAGGCTGGAATATTTCCTGGCGGATTACAAAGTTCTGGGCGGAGTAAAGGTCAGAACCGAAAATTATTCTGAATATTCTTTTGCTTCTTTAGGTTTTACCGACGCGGTCTTCTCCGCAGGACTTGAACTTAAATTCAGGAATGTTTTTATCAGAGGCGGATATAATACTGACGATACATGGTCTGCCGGAAGCGGGCTGAGTTTTATGAACTTTATTCTTGATTATGCTTTCAGACCCGATTTCGAGGATCTGGGCAACACCCACAAAGCCAGCTTATCTTATATTTGGAAATAAATTATGGACAGAGGAACTGTCACCAGAACGGAAGAGGGTTTCGCTTACATTGAAATGGAGCTTAACGAATCATGTCATGCCTGCGCCAATAAAGGTGCATGTATGGCCGGCGACAAACCCGCAGAAATGAAGATCGAAGACAGTTCGGGGCTGAAACCGGGCGATATGGTCGAGATAGATCTTCCCCCTCAAACTAAGCTCACTGCAGGTTTTCTGCTGTTCATTTTCCCGACAATCTCTCTCATAATCTGCTATTATATCGCATTTATGATCTGGAAAACCGAAACAGCCGGCATCACGGGTGCTGTGACCGGTCTCGTTCTGGGCATCGCTGACCTTATTATCTTCAATAAGATCGCGACAAAAAAGCGCTATTTTAAACCCAGATCTATCAGAAAACTGTGAAATCTTATATTCAGATCATACGCCCGCTGAACCTTTTTATTACTGCAGTTGCATCTCTTGCGGCATATTTTATCGTTGCCGGAAAGGTCAACTGCACTGATCTGGTCCTGATAATACTTTCAACAGTGCTTACAGCGGGTGCCGGAAATATAATAAACGACATCATCGATATCGACATTGATTCGATCAACAAACCTGAAAGACCTCTGCCGTCAAGGAATATGAGGATATCTTCAGCTTATTACCTTTATGCTTTCCTTGTTGCTTCAGCGCTGACATCCGGATATTTTCTGGGTTACCACTCGTTCGCAGCCGTGATCCTGGTAAATTTCGTGCTCTTATTCTATACCATATTCCTTAAAAGGCGTCCCTTCTGGGGAAATTTTGTGGTCGCGTTCACAGGCGGCTATCTTTTCTATTTCTGTTCGATCACTACCGGGAATTTTGACAAAATACTGCCTCTGTCCGTTTCGGCTTTCCTTTTCCACTTCATCAGAGAGATCATCAAAGACATTGCAGACATCGAAGGCGACAAGCATCAGAGAGCTAACACTATGGCGATACGTCTGGGCATCGGACGAACTGTCACGCTCGTAAAATTACTCCTGACGACTCTCGTCTTTTACCTTGTGTCCCTTATGGCAGCCGGCGGGTACAATTCATATTTCCCGCTTATAATTCTACTTTTCGTTTTTCCGGTGATAATCTTCGTCTTCGGCTCCCTGTTCAAAGAACCGTCTAAAGTCAATTTTGAAAAACTCAGCCTTATAATGAAGATCGACATGTTCTTCGGGATCGCCGCTTTTTATTTCGGTATGATATAGTGGAATCCCGCTTTTATCCTCTTAACTGTTTATCTATAAAGTAAGCGGCTTTTTTGCCTGCCGCTACAGCTCTAATGGCATCATCCGGACCTGTCTCACAGTCTCCGCCGGCAAATACCTTCTCGTTCGATCTTAAAGTATCCGAATGTACTTCGAAAGTTCCCCATTTTGTGACTTTCAATCCGATAGTTTCAGAGAATTCAGGCTCGACTTTCTGTCCGATAGCCATGATAACTACATCAGCTTCTATATAAGATTCCGATCCTTCTTTTGGAACAGGTCTTC
>JAQVNT010000018.1 GCA_028702975.1 Candidatus Delongbacteria bacterium | reverse complement strand
TTTCTCCATGAACATGAGCATGCCGTTGGTCGCCGATTTGACAGCTTCAGTTCTCATGTCTTTCTTTTTACCTGAAAGATTGATGTCAAAAAGCGCACCTAGAGCATTGGATCCTACAGCGCTGACGGTAGCTACAAGCTGAGCATCCCAAACCGGCGCATCAGCCGTGCCTGAATTGGCTGCGGAATAAATGTCCATCCTGACTTTCATGCTTGCGGTAAAATTGTCGCTGTCCTTTTTCTTTGTGATCACGAAAGTTTCCAGCGTGGGGAAGAAAATGTAAGCTCCGTTAAGAATCTTGTCCACGTTCTCGCCTGTCACGAAATTCGACCCGTAGTATTCGTTCTTTATATCCCACTGCTTAGCGGCCCTTTCTTCGATTTTTGTAGCCGAATATTCCTTTACGATTGAGAACAGCTGTTGTGGATCAGTCACCCCCGCCGGAATAGGGTTGTAGTCGAACCTTCCCATACCGACGAATTTGTCAAAAAGCATCTTGTAAACAAGATCAACATCCTGCTGAGTAGCCATCACTACCGCCTCGGGCGCTACGCTCATCCTGAATACCGAAATAGACTTCCTGTCGTATTCCTCCATTGCCGCGCTCAATGTGATAAACATCGCCATCGCCGCCAGGCATATTACTACGATCTTTTTCATCCTCAAATCCCCTATCTAAATTTATTCTTGGCGATCCGTTAAAATAATTCAAAAGCTAAAATAACTAAATTTTTATCACTTGGCAACATTAATAATTAATCCTGCGGTTGAAGATCATAATGTCAGAATTTGTGACCGGATCTACATTTTCCCTTTCGACGACCATGCCGTAATAAGAGTTCTCGGTGAATTTATTCACCTCTCCCGCATTTATTCCCAAAGCTCCGTATGACAGCCTGTATTTATCGTTGAAAGTGTACTGAAAATCCTGATAAAGTCCCGCGTAATAGATTTTCAAAGTATCGGCCATTCCCGGTTCAAGCTCTCTCGAAATTATTTTTGAATATCTGTAATTTCTGCTTTTCTGAATGTAATAATTTTCCAGACTCCCGTATTCTTCGAATCTCATTTTCGATCTTATCTCTATCCTGAAATTTTTGTTTTGGGAAGTAGCATTATTCAGCACTATAAATTTAACATAATCGCCCCCGAAATATCTCGGAATAAGATCTTCAAGTTTTTCATTGATTCCGATATGCTCATCAGTAATGTCTTTCCCCGTAAGCTTATCTATTACGGCGTATTCAGGCGAATGCATGTATTTCTTATACAAGATCGAATCGTTGAACATAAGAAGGGTATCTCTGTAACTTCCTGCAAAATAATCTCTTTCCTGTGAGCCCTCATCAAAATCAATATCGAAACCGGCGAAATAGTTTTTTGGTCTGATCCCGCACAGATTCATTAAAGTTCTCGACATGTCTGTTATAGCTACATTCAAATTATCGCTATAAGGTTCAGTATTAAATCCGTAAAAAACAGAAACCGTCTTTGAAAGAGGAACCGGCTGGTCTGTAGATATCAGCATGATCTTCAATTTCAGTCCGGACCTTTCTGTAATTCTTGAATAGAACTTGTCTATAATGTCGTTTATTTTTTTGATATAGAATTCGTCTTCTCTCTGACCGGAAAGATCGGCAAAATAGAGAGCTTTATCCTCCGTATCCAGATTTACTGATCGGTATAATTCTTCAATAATTTTTTCAAGAGACCGCAAAACTTCAGATGACATAAAATATCTACCGCAGTTTTCATTCAGAACAGAGTCCTTAAAGAAGCCTTTCGTTAAATATCCCGCTTCGCCGAATTCTTTTATCATCGAGCTGTTCCTGAGGTCTTTTCTGATCAGCGACTTGAGATCGTAATACGACCCTTCTTCCCTGTAAAGTTTATACGGCGGCTGGCACTCAAAAAAGCTCCAGAGAGAAACATTCCTGTCCGGCGAAAGATTGTATGACGATGTGAAATTGACAGACCGTGCCATAATTCTGCTTATAAAAGATGATTCAAGGCTGTCGGATATTTTTTTTAAGTCAAGGCCGGTAATATCAAAAATGATCACTCTTTCTTTTTTACTAAGACTCTTATCAGGAAGTATCTCTAAAGTCGAGCCCTCATCAAAAAAATTAAGAACCGGACCGGAGTATTCATTTGTCACCCTGTCTTTCATGAGAACATAAAGAACGGAAAGCAGAAGAGTTACTACAAGTGCTACAAAATATCTCATGCGACAAATGTCTCAGAATTGATAAATTATACCTATCGAATGCATCGGGCTTTCATCCTCATCCAGATCGAACTCCAGAGGCATCCTGGCTTTCATTGAATAATACACTCCCAGATCAAATGGGAAAACATACTCGGCGTTAAATCTTCCTGCAAGATGATTAAGCCTGAACCCTTTTGAAACATTATAATAATCCTTAACATCGTCGTTTGCAGAAAATCCGATCCCGCCCGTAAAGATCCATGTTCTGGCCCTTTTTGTAAACCTGTAAGCAAGACCTGCAGAGATATCCGCTTTTTCTTTGAAAGAACTGCCCGATTCTGAATACGCGCCTTCAATAAAGAAACCTGCCTTTTTGCCGAGATAATGAGCATATTCCACAGATCCGTTCTTCAGATCGTTCGGAAAAAGAACATATGAGACCGACAGTTTATTTGACCGGTGATCTCTGAAAACAGATTCATCGACTTCACGCCTTTCTTCAAAAAGATCAAATTCTCCTGGAAGAACGGTTGAAAACATCAGAATAATTATAAGTCCCGTCAGAGATCTCATTTATACCTCTAAGAGTGAAGTTTATTTACCATATCAAGTTTTTCCCAGGAAAATTCTTTTCTTCCAAAATGACCGTATGCCGCCGTAGCTTTGAAAACAGGCTTACGGAGACCGAGTTTCTTTATAATTCCTGAAGGTGTAAGATCGAAATGTTTCCTTATAAGTTTAACTATCTCTTCTCCGGAGATCTTTCCCGTCCTGAATGTTTCAGCCATGATCGATACAGGTTCTACTACACCGATCGCGTAAGCGAGCTGTATCTCGAGTTTCTGTGCGAATCCGGCGGCCACAAGGTTCTTTGCTATATACCTCGCCATATACGCAGCAGACCTGTCCACCTTTGTGGAGTCTTTTCCGCTGAATGCTCCTCCGCCGTGCCTTGCGTATCCGCCATAGGTATCAACTATGATCTTCCTTCCGGTAAGTCCGCTGTCGCCCATCGGTCCGCCCGTCACAAATCTTCCGGTCGGATTTATATGAGTGATGAATTTGCCTTTCACGAGCTTTTCAGGCAGCGTGGGTTTTATGACTTTTTCAAGAATTTCTTTTTCGATCGCCGCATGTTCCTTTTTAAGCTGGGCCGGAGTAGGACTGCTGCTGCCGAAAAGAGGCGCGTGCTGACTTGAAACTACAACTGTGTCGATCGAATCGGGTACCCAGTTCTTATAATTTATTGTAACCTGGGACTTCCCGTCCGGTCTCAAGAAATCAATAAGTCCGCTCTTCCTGCATTCAGTTAGCCTGCGAGTCAGCAGATGAGCAAGAGTTATAGGCAGAGGCATCAGTTCCGGCGTTTCATCGCATGCAAAACCGAACATCATTCCCTGGTCGCCCGCCCCTTCCCTGTCAACACCCATCGCGATATCGCCGCTCTGCTGGTCTATAGTCGAAATGACGCCGCATGTATTGTAATCAAAACCCTTTGATGAATGGTCGTAACCGATCTCTTTGACTGTGTTCCTGACCGTAGCCGGAATGTCAATATATGTATTTGTCGTCATTTCTCCGCCGACCACCACAAGACCCGTAGTGACGAAAGTTTCGATAGCGACCCTGCTCTTCGGGTCGTCTTTAAGCGCGGCATCGAGGATCGAATCCGATATCTGATCAGCTATTTTATCGGGATGACCTTCCGTTACCGATTCGCTTGAAAATAAAAAATTACCGTATTTCATTTGTTGTTCCCTGATTTAAATTAAGCATATTATTTTATAAAGAACCTTACACCGACCCTAGATAGGATTCCGCTCATATCGTATTCTCTTTCCAGAGTGTAATCCACTCCGCCTATCTCGTCTTCGTATTCATAGCTTGGCTTCGAGTAATGGTAAGCCAGCTCACCGAATATTTCCGATCTTGCTCCCAGATTGTACATGATCCCTCCGCCGAGCCTCCAGTTAAAATCGAAAGCCAACTCGGATTTTTCATCTATCTCGTCGCTATCATAAGAATTATATGAGGCATAGAGCATTTCTGCGCCCAGCCCTCCGGTAGCAAACCATTTCATCTTGTTGTTTATCGGGAATTTCGCGGTAACTGATACCATTAAGGGAAAATCATAAATTATCGTTTCGCTGAGTTTCGCTACCTGGTCTGCAGTAAGCCCCGGAATATCCTCGTACTCACCTTTCGCAGCTTTGTCTTCATAGTCCTTTTTGAACCAGTCCAGACTTAATCCCACATCGAGATTTGTATCAATATGGTATCCGTACTCGAATCCGAGGTCAAAACCTCCGTCGCAGGCCTGGGGAAAGAACATCCCCGCTTTTATAGCTCCCATATTCTTCTGAGCGAACAGTCCGAATGCGGCAGTTACTATCATTATTGCTATCATTTTTTTCATTTCAGCCTCCTAAAATTTTTCAGTTTACAAATATAACACTTTTCATAAGCTTTTCAAACAAATTTAACCTTGAATATACAAGCGGCGGATCTAAAAGTTCGATTCAGCCGCCACGAATTCAATATTTTTTAAAGCGGACGGCTTTTTAACCGCAACCCGCGCGGACTTTATTCTTTCATCATTTTTAAAAATGTCAAGTATTCTTTCCGAAAGGCTCTCAAGCAGATAATACCTGTGATCTTTTGCAGTCCGGATCACTTTCTTAACCACTTCAGAGTAGTCGTAGGCGTGAAGCAGATCATCTGAGGCAGCGGCTTTATCGGCGTCGTATTCGAATTCAATATCCACAAAAATTTTCTGACAGTTCGTTCTTTCATGATCCTGGGTTCCCACCTTGGCCTGTATCTCTATGCCTTTAACAATTATTTTCATGATCCACCCGATTGTTTGATATTCTCGCCGCCGTCAATGAAAATAGTCTGACCCGTAATAAATGTGTTTTCAAGAAGGAATACTGCTGCCGATACAATATCTTCCGGCGAACCTGACCTTTTGAGAAGATTTCTGCCTTCCAGCCTTTCAACATACCCGCTGCTCTCGTTCTCTGCGGGCAGGACTATTCCGGGGCAGATGCCGTTTACCCGTATGCGTGGCGCGAATTCAACAGCCGCCATGGCAGTGAGGTCTTTAAGTGCTGAACGCGAAATAATGTACGCCGCGTAAACGTTCTGATATGCCGAAACCTTTGTGTCCAGTATATTAATTATATTCCCTCCGGTGCAGAATCTGGCGAACTCCTTTGTAAGAAAGAACGGCGCGCGGTAGTTCACGCTGATAAGTTCGTCGAACATTCCGGGATCAGTGTCTTTTATAGGCGCGCGTCTGAATAAGGATGCCGAATTTATCAGAACGGACAGATGCGGAAAAGAATCAAAGGCAGCCTTTATCATTTCCTGAATAAAATTAACATCTTTGAGGTCGCCTTTGAACATAGCGCATTCCCGGCCCAGCGATCTGATCTTCCCGCCGGTGTCTATCGCCTCGGCTTCCGAACTGTTGTAATGGAGCGCTATGTCATAGCCTTCCGCCGCAAGCCTAAGCGCCAGAGAGGCTCCGATCCTTTTCGCGCCTCCGGTAATCAGAGCCGCTTTTTTTTCAGCCGGTCTATCCATCTTATTTCCCTATCAGGCTTAAAAAATCGGCTCTTGCTGCCCCGTCGTCCCTGAAACAGCCCAGCATACATGAAGTTGTCATCACCGAGTTCTGTTTTTCAACGCCTCTCATCATCATGCAGAGATGCTGTGCTTCAATAACAACGCCGACACCTTCCGCCGAAGTGTATTTCATCACTGTCTCGGCTATCTGCCTGACAAGATTCTCCTGTATCTGAAGCCTACGGGAAAATACATCAACGATCCTTGCGATCTTGGAAAGTCCGATCACTTTTCCCTTGGGAATATATGCAACATGACATTTGCCTATAAACGGCAGAAGGTGATGTTCGCACATAGAATAAAGTTCGATATTTTTCACGATCACCATGTCGTCATTATCCGTTGAGAACACGGCTCCGTTCACGACCGAATCTATATCTTCTTCGTAACCTTTAGTCAGGAAACTCAATGCCTTCGCCGCTCTTTTAGGCGTGTCTGTAAGACCTTCTCTTCTCTTATCCTCTCCGATAGCATCCAGAATTTCTCCCATCAGCGCCGCTAGCTTTTCTGTCCTGTCGCTGTTCATGTAATCCATCTCCTGTTTTTCTGCAATTTAACTATACTGCAAGCTTTTTACAAATCAATTTTTTTAGTAAATAATTAATTATTTATGTTGTATTATCAGTTGTTCGTTCTTAAATTTTACAGAATATATTTAAAGGGAGTTTTAAAATGAACAGAACTCTGCCGGTTTCTCAGTTCGTAAAGTACATTCAGCACATAATAAACCTGAAAACCGTTTCGGAAATCAACTATTCGAATGGCAGATCAATAGTAAATGCGATCCTCAACAAACCCGGACTGGCCTTAACCGGATATTTTAAGGATTTCAACAGCACAAGCCTTCAGCTTCTGGCTTCAACAGAAATAAGCTTTATCAACGACCAGTATGAAGCAAAAAAAACAAAGGATATTAAGAAGATCTGCGAATTTGATATACCCGCTTTCATAATCCAGGGCAGGAAAAAGATCGATCAGAGATTCATTGACGACTGCTCTGCAAAAAATATCCCTGTCTTCCGTACTACCAAACCTTTTCCCAAAGTTTACGGCGAGATCACAGGTTATCTTGAAGATTTTTTTGCTCCCTCGACCCAGATACACGGAACTTTGGTGGATGTTTACGGCACGGGACTATTAATTATGGGCAGAAGCAGCATAGGCAAGAGTGAGATAGCGCTGGATCTTGTTGAAAGAGGCCACCGTCTTGTTGCAGACGATGTCGTGACGATACAGAAAAAGGACGAAAATGTGCTTGTAGGCAAAAGCGGAGGCGAATACACGCCTTTCATGGAGATCAGAGGTCTGGGCATACTCAATGTAAAAGAGATCTTCGGCACAAGAGCCATAAGAGTACAGAAAAGGGTTGAACTTGTAATCCAGCTTGAAGACTGGAAAAAGGAGATCGAATACGAAAGGCTCGGACTTGAGGACGACAGCATCAAAATTCTTGATGTAGAGCTGCCGCGGGTAAAACTGCCGATCTTTCCAGGCAAGAATATTACAGTCATCGCGGAAACAATTGCACTTAACCATCATCTGAAAGTTTACGGGTATAATGCAGCGGCTGAATTCAATAAACTTCTGATGAAGAAAATGAAAAGGAAGGAGAAACTCAATAAATATCTCGACAAGGATTATGAGTAAAAACAGACTTTTAATAGTTACTCACGGCAATTTAGGCAGCGCTATGATAGAAGTTGCCCGGAAAATCATCGGTGAAAGCAGCGAGAACGATGTTTTCTTTTTATCTAATGACGGCCTTTCGACCAAGGAAATTGCCGAAAGAATTAAGGATGTTACTAAAAACTATACCGATGATCATTTTCTTATCATTACGGATTTCCCTGGCGGAAGCTGTTTTATCGCATCAAAAAAGATCGCCTCATCGGACGGGAAAATATTCGCTCTGTCAGGACTGAATATTTCTATGCTGCTCTCATTTCTGACAAAAAAAGATATATTGACCGGCCCCAGGCTTGCGGAAGTCGTAAAAATTGACGGAGGAAGAGCAATAGTCTCTTAAAATTCTTATGAAAAAGATCATCCTGCTGATAATTGCTTCTCTGACCATACTTCTTGTAGCCCAAGATTCTGTGACGGTTAATACCGAACAAAAAAAACTGTATCCTTTTAAAAGGGGTGAGTATCTTCATTTCGCGGTAAGATACGGGATAATACTTGCCGGCTATGCTACGATAGAGGTGCACGAGGAACCTGATTTTAAAGGAAGAGAAGCTTTCAAATTCGTCACTACAGCAAAATCCCGCAATGCTTTCAACTGGATATTCAAGGTGAGAGATACTACAGAATCTTATTTTGATAAGGTGAACATGCATTCTCTGAGATTTGAGAAGCATTTGAGGGAAGGCAGCTACGAAGATGACACTGTTATTGATTATGACCAATTAAACCTGAAAGCGGATTATATAAGCGAAAGAAAGGGCAAGAAAACCCGGAAGGCCACAATTGACATCCCGCAGGATGTGATGGACCCGCTTTCGGCTCTTTTTTATGTCAGGACTCTTGATCTCAGCGTAGGAAAAGAGATTCTCATACCTGCAACGGACAACAAGAAAGTATATGACATTAAAGTTATTGTCCATAAAACCGAAACCGTTAAAGTCAAGGCCGGAAAATTCAAATGCTGGGTCGTTGAACCGGTTATGGCTGACGGCGGTGTATTCAAGAAAGACGGAAAGGTAATGGTATGGCTTACGGCTGATGAAAAAAAGATGCCGGTAAAGATGGAGACCAAAGTGTATATAGGTTCGATCGTGGCTGAGCTTGACTGGTTTTTGTTAAAATAAAAATAATGCAATTATGATCTATAAATATAACAGCTTTGCCGGATCGGTCCTCGCAGTTCTTTTAATGCCTGTAACTGTTCTGTATTATTTAGTTGTAATGATAAGACATTTATCCTACGACACGGGTCTTTTTTCATCTTACAGATCAAAAACATTTACTGTTTCCGTAGGCAACATAGCGGCAGGCGGAACGGGAAAAACACCTGTAGTCACCGCAATAACAGAAGCACTTAAGCAGAACGGTCGAAAAACCGCCGTTATAACAAGAGGTTACGGCAGAAACTCAAAGGGCAGAGTAATTGTTGACAAAAACACTTCCGCCGCCGTTTCAGGAGATGAACCGCTCACCATATTCAACAAAACAGGTTCATCTGTTATATGCGATGCGGACAGATCCGGCGCTGTAAAAGAATTTGAATCCGGGTACGATGCTTTTGTTCTTGATGACGCTTTCCAGCACAGAAAGATACAAAAACATCTGAATATAGTTCTAATTGACCACGACAGATTTCTCGGCAACAGATTACTTCTGCCTTCCGGTATTCTGAGAGATCCTCCGTCAAGGCTAAAGAAATGCGATCTCATCATACTTACAAAAATTCCTGACCCTGAAAATGATTCCGTCCAAAAAAAAATCGGAGTTCTTAAGAGGTATGGTAAGCCTGTAGTCCTCTCTCAAATCAGATACACAAAAATAAGTAACGGAACATCTGAAGCGCCGGTTGAAGACCTGCGTAATAAAAGGATCTCGGCTTTTTGCGGTATAGCCGAACCCGAACCTTTCTTCAAGTTCTTCAACGGTCTTGACTTAGTAAAGAAGATCCGCTTTAAAGACCACTGCAGATACGGGATGGAATTCGAAAGTGTTTTACAAGAAATGAAATCAGGATCGGATATTATAATTACGACCTATAAAGACCATGTAAAGCTTACCGAAGATCAGATAATCAGATACAATGTCTGGTACCTCGATATTGATCTTGTATTCTTAGATGAATCTCTGAAGATCATAAATACTTTTGACCTGATCAAAGGATGGATCCGTGCCGAAAAATGATTTTATTATAAAAGAACTGACTGAAAAATGTACGAACTGCGGCAACTGCAGAATAATCTGTCCCGTTTTCAAGGAAAAAGGTGAAGAGGCGTTTTCGGCGAGGGGCAGGATAAACCTCATCCGGGGTCTGGTCAAAAAAGAACTGCCAAATAATCAAAAGATCAGAGGTCACATTTTTACATGCCTGGACTGCAGACAGTGTATAGACTATTGTCCGGCAGATGTGGATTACAGCAATATAATGTCTTTAGTAAAGCGCGACCTTAAGTCAAGAAGCCGATTTTTGAGCCTTAAGGACATGTTGACATCAGGACTCTTTTCTGCCTATGATCATTCCTTTTATTTTAAGGCTCTCCGTTTTCTTAAGAACCTGATAACGGTATTCGGAAGGATAAAACCTTTAAAAAAATATTTTTCAGCTGTTTTATCCTATTTGAACATACCGGAATATTCAGATATACCCGAGAAAAATTTTTTCAGAATTAAAAAAAGGCATGAATTAAAGAAATATTCAGGGATCAGAACCGCAGTCTTTACAGGGTGCGGAGGTAAGTATTTATATCCTGAAACAGCGGACAGATTCGTTAAGATACTTAGAAATTCCGGGATTGAAGCAGTAATTCCAAAAGAGCAGGTTTGCTGCGGCAATCCTCTGCTCTATTCAGGGCTTTCAAAAAACATTTCCCAGAACAGATCAGTGAACATGAAGGCTTTTAATTCGCTTGTTGAAATATCTTTCGTGACCAGTTTGTGTTCCGGAGCGACCCGGGTGCTCGGATCCTACGGTAAAGAACATAACGAAGGACGACTGAGATTTAAAGTCAGAGACCATATTGAAGTTCTGACTGAATATCTGAAGAGCGTAGAGCCTGAGTATTCTAAAAGAATAATCTTTCACAGTTGTCCGAAATGCAAAAATCAGAAGAGCTCAAATGAATTTATCGAAAACTTATACATTAAAAGCGGCAAAACACCTCCGGTCACATTCGACTACTGCGGCTGCACAGAACTTCTGGACAGATCTAATTTAGAAGCAAGGTCAATCATAACCGGGGCTTTCTGCGGGAAAAACAATATCGAAAACTATGACATTATCGCCTGTTCGTCTTTTGAATGTATAGAATATCTTAATTACTATTTTTCAGCTAACAAAATGAAGATCAGGGCCGTTCATTTTATTGAAGCGGTAAAAACCTGAACTTCTAATTCGCAAAGAAAGATATAAAAACTCCCGCCGCTATTGCTGAACCTATGACGCCTGCCACATTGGGTGCCATTGCGTGCCCAAGCAGGAAATTATTCTTGTCATAGTGAAGGCCGAAGTGATGTACCACTCTTGCGGAATCAGGCACGGCTGACACACCCGCCGCTCCGATAAGCGGATTGATCTTCTCCTTGAGGAAGAGGTTCATAATTTTAGCGAATATCAAACCTGAAGCCGTGGCTACGCAGAATGAAGCCAGTCCCAGCCCGAATATTAAAAGAGATTCTTTAGTCACAAATGTAGAAGCCTGAGTACTTGCTCCGACCGAAAATGACAACACGATCGTCGCGGTATCAAGAATCGCACTGCCGGCGGTTTTAGACAGTCTGTCGGTAACGCCGCTTTCTTTTATAAGATTCCCCAGCATAAGCATACCGATCAGAGTGATAGAACCGGGAGCTATCAGAGCGGAGACAATAAAAGCGATTATGGGGAACAGTATCTTTTCTCTTTTTGAAACCTTCCTAGGTGCTTTCATCCTGATGAGTTTTTCTTTTTTCGTTGTCAGAATTTTCATAAAAGGAGGTTGGATCACCGGAACAAGAGCCATGTATGAATAAGCTGCGATAGCGATCGGGCCCAGAAGGTGCGGAGAAAGAATTGATGCAATGAATATCGATGTAGGTCCGTCAGCCCCGCCGATAATGCCGATCGAGGCAGAGTCGAGGTGATTGAAACCCAAAGCAAGCGCGCCGAGATATGTCAGAAAGATACCGACCTGGGCAGCTGCACCGAGAAGCAGAGATTTCGGGCTTGATATTAGTGATGAGAAATCAGTTAATGTTCCTATTCCGAGAAATATCAGAGGAGGAAATATCCCTGCAGTAACTCCCCAGTAAAAAAGGCTGAAAACACTGTTCTGCGCATTTCCGGCAGAAAGGCTGTCGTAAACACCAATGGGAAGTCCGGCCATATATGGCATATTGCCCACGATCACACCGAAACCTATCGGAAGCAGAAGCAGAGGTTCGTAATTCTTGACGATCGCAAGGTAGATGGCTAAACATCCAGCTATCAGCATTATTATATTATCGGTCGTAATATTGACGAAACCGGTATTAGATATAAGTTGTGTTACTGTATCCATTATAATGTTCTCTCTAGTTTATTCTATTACAGCCAGAATATCGCCCTCTGAAATATTGTCTCCGTTCTTAACATTCAGAGTTTTGACCGTTCCGCTTATACCGGCAGTAATATCGTTCTCCATTTTCATTGCTTCCATTATCATGATCTTCTGCCCTGCGTTGACTTTATCCCCCACTTTGACCATTACATTCAATATCAGACCGGGAAGAGGTGCCACCACTTGGGAACTCCCGGATGCCGGTCCCGAAGATGAGGATGCCGCTGCGGGAGCGGGTGAAGAGGTCTGAGGGGCTGACTGTGTTTTCGCCGCAGAAGGAACAGAGAAAGCGGCATGTTCGACGATTATCTGTTCGCCGAGATCTTTCAGTCCGACCGCATAAGAAGTTCCGTTAACAGAGATCTTTGCCTCACGCGCGCCGAATTCCTCGATCTTTACCTGGTATTCTTTTCCCTGTATTTCAAGCTTAATTTCTTTCATATACTCCTACCTATGGTTTTTTCTAATGCCGAATTTTCCGCCGCTTTTCCATGTGCTGCTCAACTGGGTTGAAGCAGCCGTTCCTACCGGTCTGCCGTGAAGATAAAGCCTGAAATAGAGTTCTACAGCCGCCGATATTGCCACGAGGTGGTCTTCCGGTACCGGAACAGGCACCGGCTTAACAGGCGGAGCGGACTTTTGAACGCTCTTCACGGTTTTTATCTTTTTTGAAGACCTTTCCTTTAAGGCGAAATTAAATATGATTACCACGAAAGCTAAGAGCACAAGTCCGATATACACTACCAGAATTCCGCTCATTGCGACGCTCCATCCGTCCATTCCCGGCTTGAACTCTTTCTCGATGTTGTCAAAGCCGTATTTTTTTTCTTCTTCCGGAACTCTTCCCTTTCTGATACTTTCAAGTTCCCTTATGAACAGCTCGGTATTAGTTGCATTGCTGCTCTGGAGCGTTTTTAATACAGCAGTCTTGAACTCGGCGTCAGTGTACTCTCCGAGAATACTGTCGGCAATAACTGTGAACCTTTCATCACGCCTGTCTGTGATCTCTGAGGCACTCAAAGACACCGCGAAAATTACTGCTGTCATTATAAGAACGATTTTTTTCATCTGTGCGTTCTTTCCTTAAATTTTATATTCTTAAATTACAGAGGAATGTTTCCGTGTTTCTTGGGCGGATTCTCATCCCTTTTATTTTTCAGCATTTCGAGAGCTTTTATCAGTCTGTATCTTGTATTTTCAGGTACTATTATATCGTCGATAAACCCTTTTTCGACCGCAACATAAGGATTAGCGAATCTGTCCCTGTATTCTTCTATCTTCTGGTTGAGCATATCGTCTGGATCCGAAGCCTCTCTTATCTCTTTGGCGAAAACGATCTTACTTGCGCCTTCGGCTCCCATAACAGCGATCTCCGCTGATGGCCACGCATAGATAATATCTCCGCGAAGCTGCTTGGAATTCATCACAC
>JAQVNT010000239.1 GCA_028702975.1 Candidatus Delongbacteria bacterium | reverse complement strand
CTTTATCCGGGCGGTCTTAAGGCGGAAAAAGCGTTCGCGGATTCGGTTTGCGGAGAGATATTCAAAGACACTTTCCTCGATTACAAGGTTACTTCCGACTTTGAAAAAGCGATCTGGATAAAGCTCGTCATAAACTCGATCGTAAATCCGCTTTCCGTAATTTTCCGCGCAAAGAACAAAGTAATAGCTGAAGACAGGCTGAACGAGCTTAAAGATCTGATCCTGCAGGAAGGAATAAAAGTTGCCGCATCGGAAGGTCAGGATATCAGCCTTACAGTAAAAGATATCAACGAATTCATCAGAAGCGACAACAGAACATCGATGCTTCAGGATTACTTCAAAAGACGGCCGAACGAAATAGACTTTATCAACGGAGCAATAATAGGCATAGGCGAAAAGAACGGGATAAATGTAAGCGCGAACAAATTCATTCACTCGATCGTAAAAAACATCGAAATGAACAGGATAAATGATATTGAAGAGAAAGCAATTAAGGAAAGCTGATGGGTGTTATTGATGTTCTGATATTGTTCTCAACAGGCCTGGCCGCAGGTTTCCTGAGCGGGTTTCTTGGGATCGGAGGCGGGGTCATCGCAGTTCCCGTACTTGTTTATTTTCTGAGCGGTACGGTTGAACCCGACATTCTGTTCCTGACAGCTTCGACCATATCTCTCGGAGTAGTCTTCTTCGCATCGTCAAATTCCGCCATAAAACACATAAAATCGCATAACTACTATAAAAAAGCCATAATCCCAGTAGCTCTCGGTTCAATTCTGGGACCTATACCGGGAAGCTTGATATGCGCGGTCATTTCCGACAGGGGGAGGATGTTCTTCTTCTCGGCTATTCTGGCTCTATTAGCGGTCAGGATATTCTTTCTGAACAATGAGGATGAGGACGGCAACCCGAGAAAACATCCGAGGTTCAGTGTTCCGGTAATGTTCCTGGCGGGACTTTTTATGGGAACAGTATCAGCCATGACAGGCATAGGGGGCGGGTCGATACTTGTGCCTCTGCTCGCTGTCGTACTTCATTTCAATATAAAAAAAGCGGTCGGTCTGGCTTCGATTGTGATGATCTTCAACGCGGTGTCTTCTTTAGCCGGCAGATATTTTATCGGGGCTTTCGACTCGATTCCTACATCTCTTTTCTTTATGGATTTTCTGCTTATATCCCTGGGAGCATCTTTCACTGCCCAGCTGGGTGCCAATATGAACATACGAAGCGGATATAAATCGTTCAAGAAGATCGCGGGAGCTATATATATTCTGGTGGCTCTTCAGGTCTTTATCAAAGCTCTGTGAGGTTTAAATGAATTCCGGATCGCAAAACCGAGGGATCAGAAGCAATATTTTTAAAATATTCACAGGAACTTTCATATCCAGGATATTCGGTTTTGTCCGCGAAATGGTCGTAGCCTGGTTCTTTGGTACATCAAGAACTGCGGACGCGTTCTCTTTTGCGCTGATATTCCCAAATCTTTTCAGGCAGATACTCGGCGAAGATATGGTAGAGCGGGCTTTCATGCCTCCGTTCAAGACGAAATACGATCAGGGCGATGTTAAAGGGTCATGGAAGTTCCTGTCCGTAATTTTCAACTGGTTCTTCGTCTCGCTACTTATTGTGATGACGCTGCTGTATCTGGTCACTCCGGTAATTTTTCTGGTGCTCAAAAAATTCAACACAGGCGCGGACTTCGACTACGATCTGTCGCTTAAACTTATCTTCATACTTATGCCTTTCATGCTTTTCATCGGACTTGCGGCGTTCGTCGGCAGCCTCCTGAATTTCTTCGAGCGGAACTGGATCTTCGGCTTCGCCCCGATAATGCTCAGCGTAGGCGTCATTGCGGGCATCGTGTGGCTCGAGCCTGTCATCGGGGACTATTCCATCGCCGCCGGTTATCTTTTAGGCGCATTACTCCAGTTCATCGTTCACATACCGTTCCTTGTTTCAAAAAAGTTCAGGGACGAAACAAAAATATCATACAGTTCCGCCTTCAAAGACCCCTCGAACGATTACTCTGTCATAAAGCGGGAATCGAAGATAATTACTTTAAACGCAGTTTTTAATAAGAGCGCTGAATTTTTCGACAGGCTCATCGCGACCTGGCTGATAACAGGTTCTGCCTCCTCGCTGTTCTATTCCCAGAGGCTTTTCCAGCTGCCGTTCGCCATAATCTCTCTGCCGATAACACGCGGAATAAACCCCATGCTGAACAGGCTCAAAAGCGTGAACGACAGCGAAAAATTCACCGAGATATTCGGGAAAGGCAGCCGCATATACTATAGAATACTCATCCCCGTGACGGTGATCTGCATTGCAGCCTCGGACGAGATCGTATCCGTCATATATCAGCGCGGCGCCTTTGATGCAGCTTCGCTGAAGATGACCTCGCAGGCCTTCGTCATGTACTCCCTCGGCCTGATCCCCGTCAGCTTCGCCGGTTACTACATGCGCGTCCTTTCGCTCGTAAGCAAAAACATCCATTCGCTCAAGGTCTCGGTCGTCAGCGCAGGCATAAACATTGTGCTGTCATACATCCTCGCCGTCTTCACTCCATTAGGTCACGCCGGAGTCGCGCTCGGAACTTCGCTCGCCTTCTATTATAATATGGTCAGGCTCAATTCGTACATCAAAGTCGAGATGAAGGATCTGCTCATACCGGGAAAGAAGGGATTTTTTAATAAGGATGTAATGGTTTCTGCCGCAGCGGGTATAATACTGATATTCGCACTAAGATCACACTATTTTTCCGAGATAAATATATTTGACGGAATTCTGAACACTATCTCTACAGGCACAATTAAGACCCTTGTTGTTCTCTCAACATATTTCCTGATCGGAAGGCTTTTGAAAAAATAATTAATATTTAGATTGCGCAAAACCGGCAGCGCCGTTATATTTTTACTAAGTGAATATACTAAAAGCGGAGGTTTGCTATGAAACAGGCAGTCAGTTTATTGTTGTTTGTTCTGATCATTTCATGTACGACGGATTACGACGGACCTGCTCCGGAAGAGGAAATAACGATCGGGTTTGTATCCTCGGACACAGTTCTAACTAATACAGCCGTAACAGTTGACTGGGGAGGAATGATCGGGGACACTAACGACCTTTTTTTCTTCTACTGTATTTCGACCGACACATCTGTGACAGCTATTACCGCCCATGACAGTCTTTCAGGAGATAAATGGACTATGGTCAAGGGCACTTCAGCGAGCCTGTATTTCCCGGCCGGCCCTCTTAACTCGGAGGAAATATTTTATAAAGATACAATAGTGCAGGACTCGATACCGGTCAAAGCGGTTTGGTCAAAGCTCTTTCTTTACGCGGAAAACGAAGTCGGAATTAAAACACCAGTAGT
>JAQVNT010000017.1 GCA_028702975.1 Candidatus Delongbacteria bacterium | reverse complement strand
CGTGAAGCACCGACATATCTTCTGTTCTGCCCAGAGAATTGAATATATGACTGAGTAATTCGTAAGAATCGTCAATTGCGTGGTCTTTGAGAATTGAAAGATAAACTAGTTTTGCCGGAATATACATATCCTGCTCTCCGGAATAAAGAACGGCGAATGCCAGTCCCAGATATCCGAAAGGATCATCTTTCTTCTTTCTGATCATCTTAACGAAATAATTTTTCCCTTCTTCAGGTTCGAGATTCGTTCCGAAAAGGAACTGATTGTGCGAATTCAGGCTGTCTTTAGCATACAGTGAAAGAACGAATTCTCTAGTTTCAGCTTTGTCAGTTCTGTGAAGGAACTGTATCTTGAGAGCCTTAAGATCGTATGATTCAGGAAATTTTTCCATTAGAGAATCAATATCATTCCGGATAGACGAAACATCACCCTGATAGCTTCTTAAAACTTTCTCAGCCTCATCAGGCACAATTATTTCTCTGTTGATCTTTGAAAGGTCGATCTCGACATCTTCAACCAGTTCTGCAATAAATTCATCTGCGGAGATCTCTTTTTTCGAACATGATAAGACCAACAGAAAAATAACCGGTAGTATCATTAATATTTTATTATTGCCGGGCAGCATTAACTACAATTCCAGTTTATTTATTAAGTTCTTTCAGGATCAGGTCCGTTATCTCGTATTCTGGCTTCGCAAAAAGAAGAGTTCCTGTATTAGCATCGAAAACATAATCGTATTTTTTCTCTTCCGAAACTTGTTTGATCACGGCGTTGATCTTGTCAAGGACAGGCTGCATAAGTTCGGCATTCTTTTTGTAAAAGTCTCCGTTCTGACCCCATACCTTATCTTTGTACTGGTAGTAATCCTGAAGTTTTTTCTGTCCTTCAGCCATTTTCTCATTTCTTTTTTCTTCTGAAACCATTACCGACATGTTCTTGATCTCGTCTTCAAGAGCTTTGATCTCGCTTTCCATTGTTACCGCTTTAGCTTCCATCTCCTTGTTCCATTTGGCGAGTTCATCTTTAGCTGTTTTTGCGGCATTGAAGTCGGCAAGGACCTTGTCTGAATTTATGTAACCGAACTTCATTTCCGCGAACATCATTACTGTTGCAGTAAGAATAGCGATAGTCAACAATTTTTTCATGATTATCTCCTCATGTTTTAAATTTATAAATTAGTACCCATTCTAAAATGTGTTCTCAACTGGTCTCTCCAGTCAGCCTTTTCCCCGAACTGGTCATAATAATCAAATCCGTAGCCGAAGTCAAGTCCCATCATACCGAGCATCGGGACATTTATCCTTATTCCCAGCCCTGCGCCTTTCTGGAACTCATAAAGATTGACCTCGCTGAAATCTCTCCACAGATTTCCGGCATCAAAGTAGGCAAGAGTGTAAATAAGCATCGGAGAATCTGTAATTTTAAGTCTGAGCTCGAACGATGTTTTAAGAAGGTTCCTTCCCCCGATGAAATAACCGTTCTCATAGGGTCCGATAGCGTTCTCATCATAGCCTCTGAGCGGTTCTCCGCCTGAAAGACCTCCGCCTCCAAGATAAAAATACTCCCTTGAACTTATGTATGATGATTCAGTGAGCTTATCCATGACTCCCGCAACGAACTGGGAATAAAACACAACCCTGTCTCTCATAAGCGGCTGATACCATCTCATATCGAGTTTGTGTTTATGGAACTCCTCGTCGCCGCCCAGAACACCTCCGGCAAGTTTTGTAAGAAGTGTTATATTGGCACCCTGGGTCGGAAAATCTGCCCTGTCCCTGCTGTCTCTAATGAGGTACTGGGCTATTGAAGATGAAATAATAGTCTTTCCTTCATAAAGTTCATATATCTCAGGCGGATTGCTGCTGATATTTGTATATCTGTACCTGTCTATGGAGTAGTACCACAACCCCCTCATCCAGTTATCGCTCCAGGCGAACCTTCTGCCGAGTTTTAATATACCGCTGATTATCTCTGTATCGGAATATGAGTCATCCCTCTTCTGGTAGTTCGCACTGATACCTATCAGAGTCCTGGTGTCGTAAAGCCACGGATCTTCCGCGCTGATCGAATACTTGTAATAATCTTTTCCGAATTCGATATTAGTTGAAAGCTGTTGCCCGTCACCCTGCGTGAACGGGTGCTCAAAGGAAAAGTTATTGAATACAAGACCGACAGATCCGATAAATCCGTCAGATTGCGAGTAAGCAATAGAAGTCTGAGCCTGCTCAGTAGGCTTTTCTTTGATACTGAATATGAGATCAACTTCTTTTTCGTTGACCGGTCTCATATCCGGGATCACATTCTCGAAATAGTTAAGTATCATTGCATTTCGCTGACTTCTCAGTATCTTCGTTTTATTGAAGACATCACCGGGAAAAATATCCATTTCCCTTCTTAGTACTTTTTCATTAGTCCTTGTGTTACCGGTAAAATCGACCCTTCTAACTCTTGACCTTGTACCTTCAGCTATCTTAAAAACGAAATTAACAGTATCGGATCCCGACATCTGCTCTTCAGGTACGATATTAGCCCTTAAATAACCTTTGTCCATATACAGTGTCGATAGATTGTTGTATAATGACATCTCCAGCTTGATCTTGCTGTAAATGTCTCCCTTTTCAAATTCAAGAGCCGCATTAAGATCTTCATCGGAGAAAAGGATATTACCCTCAAATGAAGTCTCGCCGAAATAATATTTCCTTCCCTCTTTCACAGTTATATCGATAAAAATATTCTCAAGCTCCTCGTCGTAATAAACCGAATCCTTAACGACATAAAAGTCTTTATAACCTTCGTTGTGGGCGTACTCAGCCATAAGAGACAGATCTTCCTCGAATTTCTCTCTGTCGTATTCTCCGTCTCTCCACCATCTGTCCTCGTGTGTACTCTCAAACTGATCCAGAAGGTCGTCTTTATCAAAATATTCGTTGCCTGAAAAATTTATTTTCTCGACAAATATTTTTTTACCTTCTGTAATTTTCAATTCGATATCTACTTCGTTTTCGTTCAGATAGACCATCTCTGATACAGCTTCAGCTTTCAAATAGTTCTTGGATCTGTAAAAATCCTCAACTGACTTTTCTACTTCGCTCAGAGTACTTTTTTTTATGATCTGACCTTTCCTTAAGCTAATCAGCGGCTCGATATCGTCTTTATCGTATTTATCGAATCCCGAGATCTTCACATTATTCAGCCTTGGAAGATCCTCAAGTTTAATAATAAGAATGATTCCGCCCTCGCCGGTTTTCTGCCCGTCTATAACTATGTCTGAGAAAAGATTCAGCTTCCAGAGTTTTTTTATTGCGGCTTGAATGTCCTCTCCGAAGATCGTCTTACCTTCGGAAAGTCCTGATGAGAGCTTTACAACATCAGCGGATACAGATGTTCCCTCTACAATTACCTCGCCTATAAGAAAAGAACTGTCTCCCGTCTGGCCATGTAATTTCATCGTGATCAGAACTGCAAGTATCAGAAATGCGTTCTTTATGTTTTTAATTATATGATTGTAATTCAATATGTATGTGATCCTTATTATTTATTGAACAGTTGCGCAATTTAAGTTTTTAAGGTTAAATTGTCAAGACCGTTCTTAAACGTTTTCTTCAATTTGAAAGTTCATTATGTGTTGATAAAAACTGATAATTTACTTAAATTGCATGAATGAAAAAAGAATTCAGATTAAAATCCCCGTTCCAGCCTAAAGGTGATCAGCCTGAGGCTATAGAACAGATAACACGCAATTTCAGCAGCGGAGTAATGAACCAGACGCTGCTCGGTGTAACAGGAAGCGGGAAAACATTCACGATGGCGAATGTGATAGAAAAGATCGGGAAACCTACACTGATAATATCCCATAATAAAACTCTTGCGGCTCAGTTGTACGGAGAGCTCAAATCATTCTTTCCCGATAACGCGGTCGAATATTTTATAAGTTATTACGATTACTATCAGCCGGAAGCTTATCTGCCCTCAAGAGATCTTTACATTGAGAAGACCACATCATCCAATGAGGAGATCGAAAAGCTCAGATTGAAGGCGACATCATCCCTGATATCAAGGAACGATGTGATCATTGTCGCATCCGTAAGCTGTATCTACGGACTCGGGTCACCGGAAGATTACAAGGAACTTTCGATCGAAATAAGTTCAGGTGACATAATTGACAGAAATAAACTTTTCAATTCGCTGATAGAGATGCAGTATGAAAGGAATAACTATGAACTCCTTCACGGCACTTTCAGGATCAAAGGAGATATAATCGATATACATCCCGCTTATGATGATACAGGCATCAGGCTCCATACCTTCGGAGATGAGGTGGAAAAGATCGAGATCATCAATTATGTGAGCGGTAAGGTCCTGGAAAGCCTTGAAACTGTGAATATATACCCTGCCAAGCATTTTGTTGTTACTCAGCCGAAACTTCAGAACGCACTCGGAAAGATAGAAGAGGAGATGAAAGAAAGGGTTAAGTATTTCTACGATAATAATATGCTAGTTGAGGCACAGAGGATCGGGAACAGAACGAAGATGGATATAGAATTTTTACGCGAAATGGGATTCTGCCCCGGTATTGAAAATTATTCAAGACATCTTTCCGGCAGAAAAGAAGGCCAGCGTCCTTATTGTCTTATAGATTTCTTTCCTGATGATTTTCTGCTTATAATTGACGAAAGTCACGCGTCTGTTCCCCAGATCAGGGGTATGTACAACGGGGACAGGAGCAGAAAACAGAATCTCGTAGATTACGGTTTCAGGCTGCCTTCAGCACTGGACAACAGGCCCCTTAAATTCAATGAATTCGAAGAGATAACATCGAGAACTCTTTATGTTTCAGCGACCCCTGCCGATTATGAGCTTGAAAGGTCCGAAGGTCTGATAATAGAGCAGGTGGTTAGGCCGACCGGAATTCTTGATCCTGTTATTATTGTTAAACCTTCGACAGGACAGGTTGACGATCTTATGGAAGAGATCAGGATCGTTACTGCAAGAAAAGAAAAGGTTTTAGTAACAACCCTTACCAAAAGGATGAGCGAAGATCTTACGAAATTTCTGAAGGAGAACGGGATCAAAGCCGAATATCTCCACAGCGAGATACTTTCGCTTGACAGAGTCAGGCTGATCCGCGAACTGAGACTGGGTAAATTCGATGTTCTTGTCGGCATCAACCTGCTTCGCGAGGGTCTTGACCTTCCTGAAGTCTCACTGATCGGAATTCTGGATGCAGACAGGGAAGGCTTTCTCCGGGATAGAAGGTCTCTGCTCCAGACTTCAGGAAGAGCCGCCAGAAATGTGAACGGCAGAGTGATATTTTACGCTGACCGCATGACCGATTCGATCAGGAACTGTATTGATGAAGTGAACAGGAGAAGGGCAAAACAGGAAGAATACAATAAGATCAACAATATAACCCCCAGAACTGTATTCAAGTCAGCGGAGCAGATAATGTATTCGACCGATCTTAATTATGACAGATCCCCCATGGTATCAGACAAAAAAGAGTTATACAACAAAGACGAAAAAGACATCAGGAACGAGATTATCGACCTTGAATCGCTCATGGAGGAAGCTGCGGAAAAACTTCAATTCGAAAAAGCCGCAGAATACAGGGACAGGATCGTACTTCTCGAGAAGATCGCGGCAAAACAGAAATCCTGAAACTGTCAGAATTTTATTTCTCTGAAACCCTCTTCCATGCCGAGAGGAAACTTCTCAAGTACCGTATATTGAGAGCCTGCAGAACTCAAAACGCTTTCGTAAATAATTATATCTTTGATATCAACTGCCTGAAGATATATCTCTCTGTTCGCATTAACAAATTTCTTCAACTGATCGGACGATACCGAAGTTTTGAATCTTCCGACAGTAAGGTGAGGAGTGAATTTTCTGTAATCGATCTCAAAACCCATATCACCGAGAGAATTCTCAATGTCGTTCTTGATCTTTTCGAACTCGGGGCAGTTCCTTAGACCGAACCATAATATCTTCGGCCGGTAAAAATCCCTGAACACTCCAACACCCTTTAGAAGAGGCTTGAACTCGGCATGGGACTTTGCAATATTTTTAAGTTTCGCTGATATCTCAGGTACCCTGTCCGCCGGAACATCGCCTAAAAACTTTAATGTAATATGCATATTCTCAGGTTCTGTCCATTTAATATCAGATTCATTTAGTGCGTCTTTCGCTGAACTGTAGAAATTCTGGGTTCTTTCAGTAAAATCAATTTTTACGCCTGTAAATATTCTTTTCTTCCCGGTCATCAGATCTCCTTTTTATCCCGTAGTGATTTTAACAATAAGTTCTTCAATAATCAAGTGAGAAATTTTATTTGATAATTCATTATGTTTGACTTAACTTCTTTCAAATTTTAACAGGTTGATGACATGTTCAGAAAGAAAATAAGGAAACTCAGCTTCATAAGATACTGCCGGATACTGAAATTTACGATGCAGAACGGCTTTAATTCAAAGGGAGAGCTTAATCCTTTCTATGCCTCTCTGAAAGTAACCTCGCGCTGTCACTTTGCATGTAAATTCTGCGATATGAAACATTTTCAGACGCCGGACCTGCCTACGGAGGATCTGGTAAAGATACTTAAAAATCTGGGCAGGTCGTCCCTTTTCCTTTTATCTCTCGAAGGCGGCGAACCCCTGTTGAGAAATGATATTGAAGAAATACTCATCGAAGCCCATAAACAGCCTTTTTATCTTCTTTTTACAACGAGCCAGAAGAACATAATGGATTACCCTTGGGAAAAATATCAGAATTACATTGATTTCCTTCATATTTCGATCGACGAGGGTCATGATAATCTTTTCCTTTTTGACCGGCTGAAGGATCTCAGCAAATTTAACATGGTAATTTGTGTCCAGACCGTAGTTGCAAAGGAAGATCAGGACAAGCTTGAGGAAAAAGTTTCAAAATGCTACGATTCCGGCAGCAAGATACTTATTATGCCTGCTGTTCACCTTGACGATACGGAGGATCATTTTCCTGATTTCGACAGACTTGAAAGACAGATCAGAGAATTGAAAAAGTCTTATCCCGAAACGATCGTGACGCCAAATTCCTACTTCTCCGCAGTAAAAAAGAAATCCGGAGGCTGTAGTCCAAGTTCAATAATTATCGATGCAGACGGAAGCCTTTTTTACCCGTGCAGAACGCTCCGGGATAAAGCAATCAAACTTCAGGAAGACGATCTGATGGAGTATCTGAGAAGCACTGATGCCGAAGATAAAAGAAAAGTGATGAGAAACTGTAATAGACAATGCGGATGGTATCAGTATTTCGCAACTTCAAGATTTAGCGGGGTCTCAGATTTTTTTGACGCGACCGGACCTTACTTAAGGGAGTTCTTCATCGGAAGGAAGTTTGAAGAATAGTTATGCCGTTTCAGCCCGATATTTATGCATTTCGTCAATATTATATGTTTATTAGTAAAAATCAGCATTGCGAAATCGAGTGTTATGAACTATATTTAGCGTCATTGAAATAGATGATTAATAATAAATATGCAAGAGGTATTAAATGTCAAACCAGGAAGTGCAAACGATCATCGCGACCGATTGTGGATCCACCACGACAAAAGCCATTCTCATAGAGAAGGTCGGTAACGAATATCGTCAGCTGGTGAGAGGGGAAGCGCCAACAACGGTCGAAGCTCCTTTCGAAGATGTTACAAAAGGCGTTCTCAATGCTATAATGGAGCTTGAAGAACTTGCTACTGAATACTACAAGACCGATGCGGCGAAGAACTCAAAATTTTACAACAAACCCAGAAAGTTCGTTGAGAATGAACAGGTTCTGAGGAAAGACCCGTCAAAAGAAACAGGCGACGGATGTGATATCTATATATCGACTTCTTCGGCCGGCGGCGGACTCCAGATGATGGTATTCGGAGTCGTGAAAGGAATGACCGCCGAATCAGCACAGAGGGCTGCACTTGGAGCCGGCGCGATCGTGATGGACACTCTCGCGATAAACGACGGAAGGCTTCCTCACGAAAAGATAGAAAGAATAAGAGCTCTGAGACCGGATATGATCCTCATCGCCGGTGAAACGGACCAGGCAAAACCGAAACATGTCATCGGAATGGCCGAGCTTGTTAAATCGGCAAGACCTACCGCCAGACTCGGAATAGGGTATGCCCTGCCTGTTATTTATGCGGGGAATCAGAGGGCTCAGGAAGAGATAAAAAATATTCTTGAAAACGATACTGCTCTCAGCATTGTGCCCAACCTGAGGCCGACTCTGGAAAGAGAGAACCTAAGACCCGCATCTGATAAGATACACGATCTTTTCATGGAGCATGTTATGCAGCAGGCTCCGGGATATGACAAGCTGATGAAATGGACTGACGCTCCCATTATGCCTACACCAGGTGCCGTAGGTCTTATAATCAATAAGATCGCGGTCATGCAGAACAAGAATGTCGTGGGAGTTGATATCGGAGGAGCGACCACTGACATGTTCTCTACTTTCAAACTCGAAGACAGGGACGGCAAAGTCCATCAGAAATTCAACAGGACAGTTTCCGCAAATCTCGGAATGTCGTATTCTGTTTCAAACGTGCTGCTTGAAGCAGGACTTGATAACATCATGAGATGGGTGCCTTTTGAAATGAACGAGCAGGAACTCAGGAACAGGATCGGCAACAAGATGATCAGACCGACGACCATTCCGCAATCGAAAGAAGATCTTGACATAGAACAAGCTATATCCCGTGAAGCTCTCAGACTGTCATTCATTCAGCACAGGGCTTTCGCAGTAGGTCTGAAAGGGATCCAGCAGGAAAAAGGAATATCAGAAGCTTTCGCATCAGGCTCGACAAGCGATTCTATCGTCAATATGATGAAACTTGACCTTCTCGTAGGTTCGGGCGGAGTACTTTCTCACGCTCCTTTAAGAAGCCAGTCTGCACACATGCTGGTCGATTCTTTCCTTCCTGAAGGTATTACTGAACTCGCCGTTGACTCGATCTTCATGATGCCTCAGCTGGGCGTTCTTTCAGAAGTAAAAAGACCAGGCTGCGACCAGGCTGCCATGGAGGTATTCGACAAAGACTGCCTTATCCACCTTGCTATCAGCATCTGCCCTGTCGGTATAGCCAAAGAGGGTAAGAATGTTGTGAGGGTCAAAGCTGATCTTCCTGACGGTACAAAGCTGAACGAATGGATCACAGCGAACCAGCTTTTGAGATATGACCTTTCACACGATGATGAAGTAGAATTTGAGATCGAACCTGCATCAGGATTTGATGTTGGAGAAGGCAAAGGCAAAAAGATAATGAGAAAACTAAAAGGCGGAGTAGTCGGTCTTATTATTGATACAAGAGGAAGACCGTTCAACCTGGCTAAGGACACAAAAAACAGGGTCGAACTCCTGCAGAAATGGGATATTTCTAAAAACTATAAGCCGAAATCCCACAGGGACGGAGTTTAAATTAACGATAATGCAAAGGAGAATATAAAATGGCTCACGCATATACACCAGGTTTAAAAGTAGCCGCCAGAACAGTGATCGAAAAAACGAGAAAACTGCCTCTTCTGGGTCAGGTTCTGGTAAGAAAGGGTGACAAAATCCCCGCTCAGACGATAGTCGCAAAAACCGAACTTCCGGGAAAAGTTTACCCGATAAACGTTGCAGGCCAGCTTGGACTTGGCAAAGCTAATGAACTTATTGACTGCATGCTCAAGAAAGAGGGCGACGAGGTAAAAAGCGGAGAGATCGTTGCTCAGAGCAAAGGTTTTTTCGGTTTTTTTAAAAGCGATTACAAAGCCCCGATTGACGGTACTATAACGCAGATATCTCACATCACAGGGCAGGTAATTTTTAACGCCCCCGCCATTCCTGTAGAGATAGACGCTTATGTTGACGGTGAGGTCAAGGAAGAGATACCGAGCGAAGGCGTCGTAATGCGAACCGAAGGTGTTCACATCCAGGGGATCATCGGACTTGGAGGCGAGACCTGTGGAGAAATAAAGATGGTTGCCGACGTGCCTGATAAGATCGTTGATATAGGAATGATCACCGAGGAACTTAAAGGAAAAGTTATCGTATGCGGATCGAAGATAACAACTGAAGCGCTCGCTAAAGCCGGAAAAATTGGAGTGGCAGGCGTTATCACCGGAGGATTCGATTATCAGGACATAAAAGACATTCTCGGAAGTGATCTGGGTGTGGCGATAACAGGACATGAAGATATCGGTTATACACTTATACTTACTGAGGGTTTTGGAACTATCCCGATGGCCGGCAGGACTTTCAATCTTCTAAAAAAATACGAAGGTTTCAAGGCATCAATAAACGGTGCTACACAGATAAGAGCGGGTGTAATGAGACCCGAGATCATTATTGTTCACGATCATCAGACAGAAGATACTACTAACAAGAACTACGCACAGTCAGGTCTTGAAAGCGGGGATCAAATAAGGATAATAAGAGCACCTTATTTCGGAAAGCTGGGTAAAGTGATAAGCCTGCCGGTTGAACTCCATAAAGTTGAATCAGGTACATGGGTAAGGGTCATGATGGCCGAGATCGACGGAAAGGAAGTACTTGTTCCTAGGGCAAATGTTGAAGTAATAGAAAAATAAACTACCGGGGATGACCATGAAAAACTTGTTGCTGACACTACTGATCTTCTCTGCAATTTTGACAGCACAGCAGGTAAGGACAAAGAGAATGATCGATATACCTACCGCTTTTACGATGGATCAGGCTGAGCTTGAGATCGGAGGAAGGCTTTATGCCGTTGACGGGATGAGCGGAGAAGTTAACATAGGTATATTCAATAATTTTTTCATCGGAGTCAGCTATGGCGGTACAGATATAATAGGCAGAAATAAACCTGTCTGGAACGGTCATCCCGGAGTAAGGCTTCAGTACAGGATCATTCCGGAAGATTTTTACTACCCCAATGTTTCTGCCGGTTTCGACAGTCAGGGTTACGGTCAGTGGTACGATCCGAGATATGAGATCAAATCAAAAGGCTTTTTTCTTGTATTTAGTAAAAATTATTATGTCTCGGAAGGCGATCTGGGAACCCTCGGGATACATGCCGGAGCGAATTACTGCGTAAACGAAAAGCCTGTAGACGGCGATGACAATGTTAACTTCTTCGTCGGGTTCGATAAAAGTCTAATTAAGGATGTAACTTTGCTTGTCGAATATGATCTCGGACTTAACGATAACGCTGATGATTCTTTAAGACGGGAAAAAGGATATCTCAATCTCGGTATAAGGTGGTCTTTCGGTGATCAGCTTCATCTGGAATTAGACATGAAAGATATTCTCAAGAACGTCAAAGGCACAGATAATTTCAGCAGAGAACTGAGGATAATCTATAATTCCGCGTTTTTCACAAAATAATTTATTTTCGGAGATTTAACATCATGGATTTGAAAAAATACTATTCGAAACTCAATTCTAAAGCTTTAAAAAATTATGAGAAACAGGCTTCAGAGATTTCAGGATTAAGGTCTGACCTTAAGCAAAAAAGCTCAAAAGAAGCTGCTTTCCTTCTTCAAACGGCTGAATATTTGACAAAATGTTTTAAACTTGAAAAAGACCTTGATGAGAATTTCTTCGAAAGTAAAACGACCGCGCAGATCAAAACAATATTGAATCCTTTCTATTCAGAACTCAGGCCCAGGAATTATCAGAAGTCGTATATGAACCCGGACTATGCGGCCGATGTGTTCGGTTCGAAGACAGGAAAATATATTTACGCTCTTTATTATCATTTCATTCAATTTAAGAACTTCGCGTTCGAGCACAAAATATATCAAATGGAAAAATACAACAGAATGTTCCTTGAAATGTATGCTCATTTTTCATCGGGCAAGAAATTCTCAGAAAAATTTCTGAAAGAACTGGCCGTCAGTTATAACAGCTCAAATGATCCTGACGAGATATTTTATTCATACAAAGAAATGTTCGGAAGGGACTTCACTCATTACAGGGAGATCGTTCTGAATTCGTCTCCGAAAGATATTAAGTATCTTTACAGATACAACATAAACATTACCGATAATGAGATCAGAACTGTAGAATTTTTCAGACATTATTCAAAACAGAAACTTGATGCGCTGGCAAAGCAGATAGCAAAAGCTTATGCCCAGGGATTTATAAACAGCGACAAAGACCTCAGCCGTAAATCTTCTGTTCTTTTAAGGTTCAGCGCAGGTCAGGAAGAACTGATAAAAAGGCTTATCTTTTTTTTGAACAAGAACTACGGGCTTGAATCAATTGTCGGGCCTCCTTCCACGACACCGGTAAATAAACAGATCAATCACGACCTTAAATTCATCAATGCGACCTATCTGAATAAAGAATTCGCCGACAAGAGGCTCGAAGCGACCGAGAATGCCATGAGCAGGATAAAGGACGATCTGGATGCATATTCCGGAATAATCCTAGTTGAAAGTTTCGGCGAAAAACCGTTCTCTCCCCAATCAAAGAAAACTGCATGGTCTTTAAGCCCGGAACAGCAGCTAGTTTTCCAGAACCTTGTAAGTAGAAATCAGCAGCTCAGGCAGAAATTCATACCGCGTACAGAAACAAGTTTCTGCATAATAGCTTTTCCTTCGCCCGAAATTGGAAAGGATTTCGAATCTATATTTGAAGACATCATGGAAGTCAACATGCTCGATTCGGGAAAATATGAGAAGATACAGAAGAATATAATTGACGCGATAGATAAAGCTGAAAGAGTTCATGTAAAAGGCAGGAACGGCAATCTGACGGATATAATAATAATGAATCAGAAACTGAAAAACCCTGCCAAGCATACAAATTACTGCAACTGCGGCGCCGATGTAAATATACCTGTCGGAGAAGTATTCACCAGCCCGAAACTCACCGGGACCAACGGCACGCTTCACATTAAGGAGACTTTCCTGAACGGTCTCAAATTCAAAGAGCTTAGGCTTGAATTTAAAGACGGATTCATATCAGATTACAGCTGTTCGAATTTCAAGAAAAAAGAAGACAATGAAAAATTCATTAAAGAAAATCTGATCTTCCCGCACAAAACTCTTCCAATAGGCGAATTTGCTATAGGAACAAATACACTTGCTTACACTGTTGCAAAAAAATACGACATTCTTGAGGTACTTCCGGTTCTGATAATCGAAAAGATGGGTCCTCATTTTGCGATAGGAGACACTTGTTACTCACACGAAGAAGACAAAGCCGTTTTCAATCCTATAGACAATAAGCAGATAACCGCGAGAGATAACGAGATGTCCATTAACAGAAAAAAAGATCACGCAAAAGCTTATACCGGTGTTCACACAGACATAACTCTTCCATACGAGGATATTGATTTTATTTCAGGGATCGCTTCAGACGGAGAGAAGATCGATATTATCCGGAGCGGAAGGTTTGTTGTAAAAGGGACTGAAGATCTCAATATCCCGCTGGACAAAGCGGGTATCTAACCTATAAATGTACCCGAGAAAACTCTCGGATTGCCACCAAGATCCCTCGTGATACTTATATTCTCGAGGGATTTTCTAAATATCTCCGTTACCTCTTCTGACTGATCATAACCGATCTCGAGAAATAAGCATCCTCC
>JAQVNT010000238.1 GCA_028702975.1 Candidatus Delongbacteria bacterium | reverse complement strand
ATATAGTAACACAATTACTCTTCTAGGTATTCCTTCGAATGTTAAAATTTCAAACGATACAGGAAATGTTACTGTTACATGGGATGCTGTTACAGGAGCTACATCATATAAGATTTATGCGTCAGACGATCCGTACGGGACTTACACCGATATAAGCGCGACCGGAACATTTAACGGAACGCAATGGTTTCAGGCCATAAGCGGAAACAAGCTGTTCTACTATGTCGTAGCAGGTGCTGGCGATAAAAGGATTACGACGAAAGAAACAGAAACGAAAAATAGAGACAGGTAAATTTACTTCACAAACCTTGTCTATTATTTTTGATCTTCGCTTCCTTTTCAGACATAATTTAAAGATTCTTGTAGATAATATATGGGTATAATCTCAGCCATAAATAATGGAATATCAAAGGAAAAGTTTAGCTTCATCCGCAAAATCCGGCGTTTCATCATTATTTAATTGATATACGGCATTTTATTTTGTATTATTGAACTCAATGTTTAAATAAACAGCCCGGAGGTATAAATGGATCATATTTCTGTAGCATTGGATCATGCTCAGAGCCTGGGTGCCGAATATGCCGATATAAGGATTCAGAAAACGAGAAGAGAAACGATTTATCTCGTGGATCTGAGCCTGAAGAATACGAGCATGAACGTCGAGCACGGATACGGCATCAGGGTCATGAAGAACGGAGCCTGGGGATTCGCCCACTCCAACATTTTCACGAACGATGAAGTAAAGAAAACTGTAGAATCTGCCATAAAAGTGGCTGATCTGTCGGCTAAGATCAAAAAGGGTAAAGGACTGACGCTCGCTCCTGAAAGGGGATACATCGACGCATACTCCACCAAAATACAGATAGATCCTTTTACAGTACCTCTTTCGGAGAAGGTCGATCTGATGCTCGAAGTGAACAAGACCATGCTGAATTACGCTAAGATCAAAAGAGCGTTTTTCATGCTTGACCTTTACAACGACGACAAATTCTTCGCCTCCACCCTCGGTTCAAGGATACACTCGAACATATATTATGTTTACCCTATGATAACAGCTACAGCCGTGAACGAAAAAGATTCGCAGTCCCGTTCGCATGACGACGGCGGGTACGCGGCAGGCTGGGAACACATTCTCAAGATGAATCTTATTGATAAAGCTCCTCAGATAGCCGAAGAAGCGATAATGAAGCTTGAAGCCGACGAACCGGGCGAGATCAGGAGAAGAGATCTTATCCTTAATCCGAACCACCTTGGCCTGACAATGCACGAAAGCGTTGGTCATCCTACTGAGCTCGACAGGGTGCTGGGATGGGAAGCCGATATGGCCGGAGTATCTTTCGCTACGCCTGAAAAGCTAAAAAAGTACCGCTACGGCTCGGAGATAGTGAACTTTATAGGCGACAACACTCTTTCATTCGGCCTTGCGACTGCGGGTTACGACGATGACGGAGTACCCGGACAGAAATGGTACATAATCAAGGACGGAATACTTAACGAATACGGCTCAACGAGAGATTCAAGGCCGTTTTTGGACGACGGCATGAGCAGGGGATGCTCCAGAGCCACTAACTACTACGATTTCCCGATAAACAGGATACCGAACCTTTACCTTGAGCCCGGCAAGAAAAAACTGTCGCCGCAGGAGCTTATATCCGATACCGAAGACGGAATATACATCGAAGGCAGAGGCTCGTTCTCCATAGACCAGCACAGGGTCAATTTCCAGTTCGGCGGAGATATGTTCTGGGAAATAAAGAACGGCAAAAAAGTCCGTCCGCTCAAGGATGTTCTGTATAAATCGAACAATCCCGAATTCTGGAATTCATGCGATGCTATCTGCGACGATAGATACTGGCAGGATTTCGGGGTTACCAACTGCGGAAAAGGACAGCCGATGCAGACCGCGAGAATGACGCACGGGGCATCGACCGCGAGATTTAAAAACATCAGGGTCGGAGGTTCAAAATGATAATAGAATTCCAGAATGCCGCAAAATATATTGAGAAAAACTGCTCAGCCGATGACTATTCGTTCTTCATTTACAGATCCGACGAGCAGCAGACGAGATATGCGCAGAACATGATCACCCAGAATATGTCGGGTGTGAAATACGCTGTAAGACTGAGCGTGGCCTACGGTAATAAGACGGGAATGGCGAGGATCAATTCGCTTAAGGAAGAAGACCTTAAGAAAATGATCGAAACGGCTCAGAACATCGCAAAGCTGAATAAGCCAGACCCGGAGTATGTTCCCAGCGCAAAGAAAACAAAGATACCCAAGACTGACAATGTGTCGGAAAATACCTCAAAAGCCACGATGAAGGATATGATCTCGGTCGTTAAGGCTGTAGTGGATAACGCTGAAGATAAAAATGCTTTCATTTCAGGGCTTGTAACAAAAAAGATCAATGATTTCTACATGAAAACAAAAAACGGTTTCGAGGGTTTCGATTCATCCTCGGAATTCGGAAATTCGATGACTATGGCCGACAATAAGTCGAAGGAAACTAAAGTCTCAAGGAGCGTAAAGGATATAAAAGATTACAAAGTTAAGGACGAGATAAAACTGATAAATTCTCAGTTCGATGCCCTGACCGCGCCCAAAAAGATCGAAGCGGGAAAATACAATGTGATCTTAAGACCGCAGGCGGTACTGAATTTCTTCAGCTTCCTGTTGTATTTCTTTGACAGAAAAACTGCCGATTACGGCATTTCAGCCATGGCCGGTCAGACAGGCAAAAATATGTTCGGTAAGAATTTCACTCTTCTGACCAAACTTGATGAAAAAGGACTTACTGCAGGTCCGTTCAGCGGTGACGGAGTAGCAGCAAAAAATATTGAATGGATAAAGGAAGGCGTTCTTAAAGAACTCACGACCGACAGATCTTACGCAGCCAAGATCAAAGCTGATCCGAACTTCATATCGAATATCATTATCAGGGGCGGTAAAGCTACTGAAGAAGAAATGATGAAAAAGGTAAAGAACGGCCTCATTATCAACAATTTCTGGTACATAAGGACCGTGAGCAATAAAAAGAACGAAATAACAGGGCTCACAAGAGACGGTATTTCCTATTTCGAGAACGGAAAGATAAAGCACTCCGTGAATAATCTCAGGTTCAATCAGATCATACACGAAGCTACGAAGAATATTCTGCTTTTGGGGAAAGAGGAGAATATGTCGTCGAATGTTAAAGTGCCCACGATGCTAATAAAAGATTTTAATTTCGCGGACACGACGACATTCTAAGGAAAATGTCCCGCTCCGGCGGGACTTTTTTATAGTTTGATTTATGCGGAGGTATAATGGATATTCCTTTAATTTCTTTGGACCACGCTCAAAGTAAGGGATCTGAATATGCGGATATAAGAATTCAAAAGACAAAAAGCGAG
>JAQVNT010000237.1 GCA_028702975.1 Candidatus Delongbacteria bacterium | reverse complement strand
GCAGGGGGTTTGATGTAGATAGTTTCTATCTTTGGGTTCAGAGACTTGATCATCCTGAGATTAGACAACCTTGAGTCCGCGGCCTGCTGCAGGTCAAGTTTTAGAAGTTCGCTTATATAGAGTTTATTCCCGCACAAAAGCTTCGTGACGACTGACCACTTTATTCTGTTCTTATTGAAGATCGAGTCGAGATAGCTGAAATTTTCGGAAAGCTTTTTCGAGTTGAAAGTAATGTATGCCATTTATTTCCTTATTTTTTATAACGCATTTCAATATATTTTGTCGTAAATCCTATTTTTTCATAGAGGAACCTTGCGGGATTGTCAGGTTCGACATGCAAAGCGAGTGAACCCTCAGCCGTTTCTACCGCTTTCTGCATCATTTTTTTACCGATACCTTTCCCTCTGTGATCTTTATGCGTTGCTATGTAAACAAGAACATTCTCGGGTATATAATCCTTCATTCCGGTCCTATTAACCACAACTGCTCCTATCACTTTGCCGTCTTCAGTTCCCGAAAGAATAAAACCGCCGAAAGATTCGGATAATTTCAAAGCATAATCCATAGCTTTGAGTATATCGGCTTTAGGGTCCCCGTAATTCTCAAGATTTTCATACAGAAAATCAAGAACAGCTATTTTTTCATTTTCGTCGGGTAAATTAACCTGATCAAAGATATTGATCTCAAACAAAACATACTCCTTATAAAATTAGTGAATTAAGCATACGATAATTTCAATATAAGAAAAAAAATCGAATTTTGCAAATTCCGGGATTAAATAAATAAAAAAAGCCCCGATCTACGGGGCTTTTGGTGAGAGAGGACGGATTCGAACCGTCGACCATCGCCTTAAAAGGGCGGTGCTCTACCTACTGAGCTACTTTCCCATCCGCTTTTAAAAGCAGTGCCAAATATAAAAATTTATCGGTTTTATGTCAAGGGATTTTTCTGGATTTTTTTCTCGTTTCTGTCTAAAATCACATTAAGGCAGCTGGTCATTCAGTTTTATCTCGAAGATCTTAGGCCAGTATTTTCCTGTGACAAAGAAGCTGCTGTCTTTATATGCGATACCGTTGAGCACTTCAGATCCTGAATATTCATTTACTGCCAGCTCTCTTAGTTCCGACAGATCATATCTTCCTTGAATTACCCCTGTAGCAGGGTCGATCGAAATGATCGAGTTCTCGCCCCAGATGTTGGCCCATATAAGCCCGTTCGCATATTCGAGTTCGTTTATCTCGTCAACAGAAATTCCGCTCGATGTCCTGACCGTAACAGTTCTCTTCACCGAGAAATCAGACTCGTTCCTGAAATATATCGTACTTGAACCGTCGCTGTTGATCAGGTCAGTACCGTCATTGCAGAGTCCCCACCCTTCGCCTGAATATGAAAAAGAATTTTCATGATTAAGAGTTCCGTAATCATAGACAAGACAGATCCCGCTTGTCCATGTGAGCTGATAGACCTTGCCGTTCAAAACAGTGATGCCTTCTCCGAAATAAGCTGAAGGGAGGTTGGTCTCATCATAGATCTGTGAATTTGTAAGATCGTATTTTAGAAGTTTTGAGTGTTCGTAATGGCCGGTACCTTCCACCAGTGTGTCGCCCATGAATTCAAATCCCTGGGTGAAGTATGTAATGTTATGCGGGAAAATATTAATAATCTCAAAGTCGGCTTCCGGGATAGTAACGGGTTCGCTTTTTTCCTTGCTGCATGCCGAGATCGCCATGAAAACTGAAAGTAAGATAACAAAACCTCTCATTTCTTCCTCTTTTTTTCGTCGAGCCTGTCGATGATCTTTTCAAGAATGTCGAAATCATCCGATCTGGTGGCCTGCCTGATACCGTCAAGTCCCGGATTAGAATTTATCTCTAAAAATACCGGGCCTTCGCAGGTTCTGATAAAATCAACGCCCGCTATCTCAAGTCCGAATTTTTCTGCGATCAGGAGACACTGTTTCTCCTCTTCCTCTGTAAGGATAGCTTTTGCTACTGTAGCCCCTCTTTTAAAATTAGCCCGGAAATCTTTGTCCGAATTCGTTCTTTTCATAGCTCCGATAATCTCGCCTCCGAGTATGAACACTCTGAAGTCCGAAACAGTGTTGTCTTCGGATCTGATAAAATCCTGTATTAGGAATATCTCATTCCTGTTCACATTCCAGATCCAGTCGATCGTAGAGATGAGCTGTTTTATATCGTAAACAAGCAGAGTTGAGCTGCCTAAAGACCCGAAGATATTCTTTATTATAAGCGGGAAAGAGAATTGGCTGAGTACATTATCGACATCCTCCGGGCGCCTGATTATAGCTGATCTCGTGATCTTTACGCCCAGCGACGACATTATCTGAAGAGAAAGCAGCTTGTTTCTGGCTTTCATTATCGAATCAGGAGAGTTAACTACCGGTACTCCGCATTTGGTGAATTCGTTCACGATATAATATTCCGCATTGCTCTTTTCTTTCACGGACAGCCTGTTAAGAATTATATCGTAATCACACGGGTCGAACGGTCTTTTATTGTAGTAGAGCGATGTCTTCTCCGAGTCGATTATCAGGTTGAATTCGCCGTTCTTGAAAAGATCGACTTTATGCCCCTTTCTTTCGCCAATGATCTTTAAATCGATAATATTGGGAAAAAAATCACATTCGGAGATGGTGGCGGTAAGTATTCCCAGTTTCATATTATTTCTTCGGCAAAGTTATGGTTCTCTGATCTTCGCTGAGAGTAAAAGTTCCGGAAGACACCTGAATACCTCCGACAAAGCATTTCCATTCATAAGTTCCGTCCAGAGCTGAAACAGAGAAGTCTTCAGGGAAATTGACGAACCCCCATTCGTCGGATCTTACTTTTATTGCAGCCTCATATTCATTCCTGCCGGTTTCGTCGGTCACCTTGAATACAGCATCATAATATTCCATCGAGGCGTTCTTGTCTCTTACACCGAGCTGGATGTTAAAAGATTCTGACTGCTGCCAGGAAGGAGCGGGGCCGGCAGTATTGTCTTTTGAGCCTGCCGTAAGGCTAAGCGCAAAGGCGATAATAATAATAAATAGGGTTTTCATATGATCTCCCGCGTTTTATTTTGATCTCTTCAATTTCCTGGTTAGATCCGCGGCTAATTCATAATTCTCAGATTTTACAGCCGCTGCGATCCTTTCCCTGATCACTTCTTTTGACCTCTTACCCTCAGCCTGATCGTCTTTGCTGAATTCGTATCTTTTTCCCGTAGAGTAAAAAAGACGGTCGCTTATTTCTCTGCCGAAAAATTCGTAGCATTTTGCACACCCTGCCCTTCCTTCTTTTTTTATCATCTGGACCGGAGTAGAGCAGTTCGGGCATATTCTTGTATCTGTAATATTGATGTTTCTGTTCTGATTTAAAGTTCTGATCCCTTTGCTCAGG
>JAQVNT010000236.1 GCA_028702975.1 Candidatus Delongbacteria bacterium | reverse complement strand
TATCAGTACCGCGACTGTATTGAGGATAATAAACCCGAGCATAACATTATCCCGCGCGTATCTGCTTCTGAGACTTCTCAGACTGCCCTCCCGCCGGTCACCGCGTATTTTCTCTGTATATATGCAGCCACGAGATTCACGACAAGGGATATCAGGAAAAGGTAGAACCCTACGGCCATAAGGCTTGTTAAGTGAATGTTCTCGACCGCTTCCCTGAACTCATTAACGATCACTGAAGCCATGGTCGAACCGGGGCCGAAGATGGTGAAGGGGAGAGTGTTCTTGTTCCCGATCAGCATCGCGACCGCCATCGTCTCGCCGATAGCTCTGCCCAGCGAAAGCATCGTGCCGGCAAGTATGCCGCCCCTTGAGTACGGGATCACGGCCATCCTGATGACCTCCCATTTGGTCGCGCCGAGAGCGCTGGCGGCTTCCCGCTGCTCTTTGGGCACCATTCTGAACGCGTCCACCGTAAGAGCCGTAGTGAAAGGAATGATCATTATAGTTAAGATTATCGTAGCTGTCATCATTCCGTATCCTATCGGGTTTCCCAGAATGGGAGTCAGGCTCGGCGCGTTCTCCAGTGACCACATGTAAACGGGAATATAGACCGTGTCCCTGATCAACGGAGTGAATACGAACACTCCCCATATCCCGATAACGACGGACGGGACAGCCGCGATCAGGTTAACAAGGTTCTCGATAATATGCGAGAGCCAGTGCGGAGCGTATTCGGCCGTGAAGACCGCAATCGCGATCGCGGGGATGAACGAAAGCGCCAGGGCACCGAGGCTTGTTGATACCGTGCCGACTATGAACGGCCACGCCCCGAATTCCATGGTTATAGCCGCGTCCCATTTTTCGCCCGTCATAAATCCCCAGAACCCGAATTTCGTTATGGCTTCAGATCCTTCGTAATAAAGAGAAATGGCCATAGCCAGAGTCGTAAATATTACGATAAATCCTAAAACGAAGACGGAGACAGCGAATATTCTGTCTCCGAGCCATCCGTAAAGCGCTGAGGGGCTGATGTTTATTTTTTTTGTATTATTATCGGACACCTTATTAGTCTCCTTATCCAAGTATCTTTTTGCCGATCTCTTCGCCGTTCCATTTAAGTTCTCTTATCATGGCTTTGTTCTTTTCAATTGCAGCCTTAGGAAGTTTTGCGTATCCGAGCCTTTCCGAAAGACCCTGTCCGTCAGTGATAGCCCAGATAAGGAATTTTATAAGCTCTTCCGCTTCATTTTTTGATTTGATGGCCTTGTTCTTCTCAAGGTTCTCGTAAACGAGCATCCATGTGAATCCTGCCACAGGATAACCCTGAGCCGCGGGAGTATCGGTAAATATTATTCTTGTATCTTCGGGAAGGTCGATGTTGGCAGCTTCGGAAGTAGCTTCAAAATTAGGCTTAATTGTGTTTCCCGACTTATTGATCAGATAACCGTAAGATATTTTGTTGAGAAGTGCATAAGCGTAGCTGTTATATCCCAGAGCTCCCGGAGTATTCATTACGACTCCTGCAACTCCCTCATTTCCTTTAGCTCCGACTCCGACAGGCCAGTTCACGCTTGTTGCGTAACCGATCTTGTCAGCCCATTCTTTGGATACTTTTGTCAGATAGCTTGTCCAGATGTTGGTGGTCCCCGATCCGTCAGATCTGTGTACGACTGTTATGTTCAGGTTTGGAAGCTTGATGCTTTTGTTCAGAGCCTGGATATTTTTGTCGTTCCATTTTTTGATCTTGCCCAGGAAAATATCCGCGAGTACTTCGCCGTTAAAAACAACACCGTCCTTTACGCCCGGTACATTATATGTAACCACAACATCAGCCAGAGTTATAGGCATGTTGAAAGCCCTTCCGCCTGTCTTCTTTTCAACTTCTTCAACGATCTCATCCTTTAAAAAAGCTTCAGTCATTCCGAACATTATAGTCTGTTCGCCGAATTGACGGATACCGCCGCCCGAACCGATCGACTGATAGTTCACTGTTACTCTGCCGTCAGTTAAAGTTCTGTACTGGTCAGCCATTGCTGTTACCAGAGGTGCCGGGAATGATGCCCCCGCGCCGATCACTTCGATCTTCTGCGCGAACGCTGTTACGGCTGCTGCGGTTATTATCAGCGCTGCGGTCATTCTTTTTGCAAATCTCATAAACAATCTCCTTGTTAGTTTTCGTCTGTAATATCATGTTTGATTGTTTGAATAGTTTTTGCGAATTGTTAGAATTGTGTTAGAATTGGGGTTTGTCGGGCGATTAATTTGATTGACTTTCGGAAAAATTTTTAGTATATATATGATATAAATGCTGAAAAACGACATTTATCTCGTAAAGGAACTAAATAATGAGCACGAATGAATATATTAAAGAACTATTATCCCATGAGGAATATTCATTTTCATTTCAAGAACTTCAAGACAATGTTCCAAAAACAGAGGCATCCTTAAAAAGCGAACTTGCGAGATTAGTTAAAAAAAATGAAATAGTTAATCTCAGAAGAGGGTTTTATTTAATTCTTACGCCGAGATATTCAAAGTCTGGATTTTTACCTGTTCAACTGTATATAGATAAACTATTCGGATATTTGAATCGGGATTATTATTTAGGGTTTTACTCTGCGGCAAAATTTTACGGAGCGAGCCATCAGCAGACACAAAAGGACTATATTATTACGCGATCACCACAATTACTTGATGTAAAGAAATCCAAGTACGATCTGGTTTTTTCAACAATTACAGAATGGCCTGCAGATAATATAGAAATAAGAAAATCTGATGCGGGGTATTTTAAGATTTCCAGTCCTTCACTAACTGCTGTTGACCTTATTCATTACCAGAAAAAAATCGGCGGCCTAAACAGAATATTGTCTGTGCTTGAAGAATTAACTCATGAGATCAGCTATGAAGATGTCGAAAAATTACTTAAATGGTATCCTAACAAAAGTTCACTCCAGCGATTCGGGTTATTTCTTGAAATGTATAATGCGGATAAAAAAATAACTGACCTTGTCTATGAAAATATAAACTCATCAAAATTTTATCCCGTACTGCTGAATTCAGATACAAAACAGAAAGCAGGAACAGTAAGCAACAGATGGAAAGTTGATATAAACATTAAGCTGGAGAGCGACCTATGATTCCAAAACCATATATAGCAAAATGGCAGGAATATGCACCTTGGAAAGAATTCCGGCAGGTCGAGCAGGATCTGGTTATAAGCCGAACTTTGATCGAACTGTTTTCTGATGATTTCTTAAAAGAAAATTTAGCTTTCCGGGGCGGTACTGCTCTACATAAACTGTACCTGAGTCCGGCAGCAAGGTATTCAGAAGATATTGATCTTGTCCAGATCAAGCCGGGACCGGTTAAACCGATAATGCATAGAATTGACGAAGTTGTCACTTTTTTTGA
>JAQVNT010000235.1 GCA_028702975.1 Candidatus Delongbacteria bacterium | reverse complement strand
TGACGGTTATTTCATATTCCTGCTCAAAGGGTTCTTCGACTCGCTTCCGAAGGAGCTCTTCGAATCAGCCACGGTTGACGGCGCCGGTGAAGTGACGATCTTTACGCGTATAGCAATGTCATTGTCAAAGCCGATCATGGCCGTGATCGCGCTCGGAGCTTTTAATGCGGCGTACAGGAATTTCATGTTCGCGTTCATCGTCTGTCAGGATCAGAGTATGTGGACGATGATGGTCCATATCTATCAGCTCATGCAGAGATCGAGCGCAGGAGTCGGTTACGCTGCTTTGGTCATTGCCGCCGTTCCCACTTTCGCGGTCTTCATTTTCTTTCAGAATATAATAATCAAAGGTATCGTCGTACCTACGGAAAAGTGATGACCTGATATTTCTTTAAACGATCTCATCCGCGTTATAATCAAGATAGTCGCTGTTCGAGAAATAGAATCTGTAAGATCTGATCTTCTTCTTTCCTTCTCCTTCGTTCTCACTGTAGTGCTTTCTGAATATCTCAAAAAGCTCTTTTTCCTGATCGATCGCGGGTTTTCTGGTAAATCCCGGCGGCAGTTTGATATTTTGCGGTTCTCTTCCTGTTGTAATGACCTTTATGTAGGCCTCTGTACTGCTTGCGATATTCATGTTACCTCCACTTGGTTTTATACTTTTCAAAACCAATATACAACAAGAGGCGTGTCAAATCGTGACACGCCTCTAAAAAAAAATGAAAAAATTTCACTTGCGGACTTTTTATTCTTAATTTATATTTGGTCTCGGTTTCGGCGGTATAGCTCAGTTGGTTAGAGCAGTGGAATCATAATCCACGTGTCCGCGGTTCAAATCCGTGTACCGCCATATAAGAAAAACCCCTCGTTTAGAGGGGTTTTTTTGTTTGTGGCGGAGGATTCTTAAGATCAGTGAAGTATGAGCTGATCTTTTAACTCAGCGATACCGCCATATAAGAAAAACCCCTCGTTTAGAGGGGTTTTTTTGTTTGTGGTGTTTATTTGTGGCATTTATTTGTTGATCTTAAAGACGATGAAAGTTCTGTTTTCCATTCCGAATATTTTAGCCAGGAACCAAACGACCGGCATAATAAATCTCATCAGTATTTTATTCAGGTTCGACATATAAGTTGTCTTGCCGAAAATTTCTTTTAGCGGAGATCCGATCTTCTCTTTATGAATTATAGAAAATCCGAGGTCTTTGAATTTCTCGAACGACCTGTTGCAGAATTTATATATGTGTCCGTTCGTATTGATACCGTAATTATTCATTCTATAGCCGGTTATGTAATCCCCTATTCGTGCAAAAACATGGAACAGGCTTTCCTGGATCGGCGTCTCAAGAACGAGCAGTCCTCCGGGTTTTAAGATCCTTGCGCATTGTGTGATAAATTCTTTCGGGTGGGGAATGTGCTCAATGAGATTAAGCGCAAATATCATATCGAATGAATTATCTTCGTAGTATCCGTCAACAGTTCCGACCCTCGTTTTAATTCTCTCCCTGTTGGAGTAATTTACAGCCTTCTCGTTTATATCACAACCTTCGCAGAATATCTTCATATCTTCGCAAACTTCAATAAAAAAACCCAGACCTGAACCCACATCAAGTATCTTGATCTCGTTCTGAGGCACATTATTCCCATAAATTTTTAAAACTTTTTCGATCTGGGACCTAAATCTTTCTTTCTGTCCCTTTTCTTTGCTTAGATATATCTCTTCGCCGAAATAATCGGAGTTTATCATTTTTTCATAATTCTCATCCGTAAGCGGATCTGCCCAGAGAAGGTCGCACTGTCTGCATTTAAGAACAGTATAATTAGAACCTCTGCTGTAAAATTTACCTTCAAATTCTTTACCGCACAACTCACAGTATTTCTGACTGTCTTTCAATTTCAACCCAATATTACTTTTTATTATTTCCGAGTATCATATGACCCATTTTGTCCCTCTTTGTAGTAAGATACCTCTCATTCTCAGGATTACACGATATTTCTATAGGGACCCTTTCCACATTCGACAGTCCGTAGCCGGCAAGACCAACGATCTTTTTCGGATTATTGGTCATCAGCCTGATATTCTTAACTCCGAGATCCACCAGTATCTGCGCCCCTATTCCATAGTCTCTCAGGTCTGCCGGATAGCCCAGCTTCTCGTTCGCTTCAACAGTATCGTAACCGTTGTCCTGAAGATGGTAAGCTTTTATCTTTGCCCTTAATCCTATACCTCTACCCTCCTGACGCATATAGATAAGAACGCCTCTTCCCTCATCCGCGATCATTTTCATTGCTGCATGAAGCTGATCTCCGCAGTCGCATCTTGAGCTGCCGAACACATCGCCTGTTAGACACTCGGAGTGGACGCGTACAAGGACCGGTTCGTCCGTATTCACATCGCCTTTGACAAGCGCGATATGCTCCTGCTCGTCGATCTTCGAAACATAATATTTTATCTCGAATTCACCGTATGCGGTCGGAAGTTTAGCAACAGTATCGCACTCGACAAGTTTTTCGCGGTGCCTGCGGTATTCAATAATATCCTTGATCGTCCCAAGCTTCAAACCGTGTTTTTTTCCGAATTTTACGAGATCGGGAAAGCGCGCCATCGATCCGTCTTCGTTCATTATCTCGCATATGACTCCTGCAGGGATCAGACCGGCAAGAGACGCCAGATCGACAGCAGCCTCAGTGTGCCCGGCTCTTACGAGCACGCCCCCGTCACGGGCGATCAGCGGGAACATGTGTCCCGGACGCGCAAGATCTTCGGGTTTGGTACGCTCATCGATCAGCGCTTTAATAGTCTTATACCTGTCGAAAGCCGATATTCCGGTAGTCGTACCTATCCTGTAGTCAACGGATACAGTGAAATTAGTATGTTTCGATTCAGTATTTTTATCGGTCATTAGATAAAGGTTTTTCTTTACTGCGATCTCTTCAGTCAACGGCATACAAATAAGCCCCCTTGCGTTCATCGTCATGAAATTAACGATCTCAGGAGTCGCCATTTCGGCGGCAATTACAACATCGCCCTCATTCTCCCTGTTCTCATCGTCAAGCAGAATTATCATTTTACCGTGTTTAATATCGTCTATCAGTTCTTCAACTTTGCTGAACATGTCTAGTATCCCATTTCGTTTAATTTTTTGATCGTCAGTGAATTTTCACCGGACTTTAACAATTTTTCAATATATCTTCCCAGAATATCGGTCTCAATATTAAGTTTAGTGCCCGTTCTCCACCCTCCGGCAGTTGTTTTATCTTGGGTATGCGGTATAATCGCGACTTTAAATACATTAGTATCTATATCGGCTACAGTCAGGCTTATTCCGTCCAGGCACACCGAACCTTTTTTCACTATGTAACCCGCAGTTTGAGTATCTGTTCTTATCAGGTATTCAGCGCCGTTCGTATTCCT
>JAQVNT010000234.1 GCA_028702975.1 Candidatus Delongbacteria bacterium | reverse complement strand
CCGAGAAGATCAACAACTCCAACCTGAAGATCCATATGATTGAGGTCTGGGAATCCGAGAACAACGGCATGAGATATTTTAAATAATTGCTTATTTACACATCAGAATTCTTATAACGCTGCCCGAAAGTTGATTTAAGGGCTTCCGGTATTTTTGCATAAAATATCATAAATCCCTAAAGGGACGATGCTATTTCTTGACTGCAAAAAACACTCTCGCCTTAATCTTTAATCACTTTATGGTCAGCTTATATAAAGAATTCTGATTTTTGATAATTATTTGATTGCTACGGACTGATAAAATATTTATATATAAAGACACAATAGTTTCGTAGACTGCCGCTATATGGCGTACTCTATTGATTATCTTATTTGAAAAACGGAGCAAGTAATGAACATAGATTTTTCAAAAATATTCCTTAACAGTGACGGCAGCTTCAAACAGCCCGAAGCTATAGCCTCATCGCTTCTCCTGATCAAAGACATTGGACAGGCGCAGGGTATCACACTTTCGATGATGGAGTGGCTCAAAGCCAATAAAAAACCGGTCTCATTTCTGCCTGAGATCAAAGCTGTTCACGATCATGCGAGAGATATTTCCGATATAGGCACAGGCGGCGAGATCAGGGAAGAGGATTTTCTCGTCCTTATGGAAAATGCAGCGGTCGAAGGGCTGTCGGATAAATTCAAAAAACCGCATTACAGGAATTATAAAAAAAGCCTGCTCAAGCTGTTAAATTACATCGGTCTTCTGGACGGAGAGATGATCGGCAGGGATCTGCAGAACGACCTTGAAAGAAACGGTCTTGTGCCTGAAGTTATTGGAAATGTCAGACGGTTCATAAACGAAAAAGGTTATTTTTTTAAAGGACAGATTTTTTCGCAAGCTTCTGCCAAAGCTCAGGTAACTGAAAATGTATTTTTTCTGAATTTCTATGAAGGGGAATTTTCACGCAGGGAAAAAGAGTTTTTCAAGGCTGTCGGTGCGCAGAATATTGAGTTTAAGCCTGAAGGGAAATATTCAGCTCTTTCGAATGTTTTTTCCGGCTGTGCAGAGGTAGTATTCGATCCTTACAGCGTTGAATTTGTTGTATCTTCATCTCTGCTTGACGAGGCGCGAAGGATCAAGCATTTTATACTTCAATCCCTAACTGAAAAAAACAGCGGTTACAGCCTGAACGATTTTACCGTTGTCTGCTCTGACGAAGAGAGTTTTAAGATATTAAATAATTATCTCTATGCGGAAAAGATCCCCGCCTGTTCTTCATACAAATTTGCGGGAAACGATATAAATACAGATGTGCTGAGACTTTTTAAAGCGGGTGCCGAAAGCGATGCTCTGACGATCTTAAATTTCTTTAACCTATATATAGCCGAAAAGCCTTTAATGTGTGATGATCTGAACGGGCTTGATCTCAAAACGCTTATAGCGAAGCTGTTTGAAACAAAGAATTCAGATTTCAGGCTTAAAGCTAAGGGTGATGTCAGGGAATTTATCAAAGCCGTCCTGAACGCTGCGCTTGGCAGTGATACAATGATGAAAGCCGATAAAGCTCTTACGGTCATCAAAGCAAAGTTGGGCAGTCTGAAAACTGTTCTGAGAATGAAGGGCAAAGATATTGAAACGGATATTTATACCTACAGCGATACCGTTAAGAGAATATTCGGCGACACCGAAAGAAAATTTTCCGAATATCTTGAATATATTTACATTATAGCCTCAAAGACGAATTCGGAAAAACTGAATAAAGACAGTAACGGCGTGCGTATTTTGATGATGAACGAGCCTTCTCCGGCAGGTAAAGTGCTTATATTTTCAGGCATGGCCGAGGATGTTTTTCTCAAATCGTCAAATCCGGTGAAGATGATAAGCAGAGACAATTATTTCAGCCTGTATAAAAGCGTTTACGGTAAGGACCCCGAAGAAGCGCTTTATGAAAATCTCCGCGTAATCACTTCCGGTCAGACAGAAAAGACGGTTTTCTTCGTGCCCCGGTGGGGAGAGGAGACGATACCTTCCACAAAGCTGGACAGGATACTCGGACTTTATCCGAAAAATAGGCTGAAGATAGAAGTGATCCCGCCTAAACAGGGACTTGATAATCTCGAGGCTGATTTCAGCCATACTCTGAGTAAAAAACTTACCGAGGAAAATTTCGGGAAGATCGGTATCACAGAGACTAAAGAGAGACCGGAAAAATCCGAATTCACTATCGGGCTGAAAAAAGGCAGGATAGAAGAATACCTCGTCTCGCCTTCAAAGATCGAAAGTTTCATGGCCTGTTCCGCAGCTCATGTGCATGATCTTAATCTCCAATACGATAAGATCGAATCTCAATTTCCCTACACCAAAGGTAATTTCTATCATAATGTCACAGAAAAATTCCTCAAACACTTTAAAGGATCGAACCTTATAGATGAGGCTGAATATGAACTGCTTGTGTCTGAACTGAGTAAAGGAAAGGGAAAAGATAAGGTCGTTGATTCAAGGTTCGGTGAATTTGCGGACTATTATGTGTATGGTATAGAAAGCGAAGATTTTATGACTCCGTTCGACACTCTCGCGGCAAAGATCAAAAATTCCGGCATCGAAGAAGTAATTAACGAAGAGATCGAAAAACAGCTGATGAACGATCCGTATTCCTACTACTCACATGAAAAGCTCAGATCCGGCATAATAAGATTTCTTGCATGGCTGATGATAGAACTCGGGCCGACTCCCGCAGGCGTGACTTCAACATTCGAGACGGAAGTGAAATTTGCAGATTTCAAGGTAAGTGATGAGCCTGAGATAATGATCAAACGGGGCTATATTGATTTTTTATACAGAGATATTAACGGGACGGTCAGGATAATAGATATCAAATCCAACGCAAAATTCAGTAAATTCGAAGATGAAATAAAAAATTATCAGAAAGTTCAGATACTTTTATACAGAGAGGCGGTCTCAAGGCGGATAAAAGGGGAATCCGGAGTAAACATGTCACCCGAAAGGGAAGAAATCCCTCAGGATAGGGACTGCACGATACTTGATAAGGAATTATTTGACAGCATTCCGTCAGATGCAAAAGTCGAAGCAGTTTACTATTCGCCGAGCAAACCTTACATGCTGAGTGTTGATGAGCAGACTTACGGTGAATTTCTCGACCGGCTTAAAGAAAAGCTGTCCGATCAAGACGGATTCAAGCCTGCTGCGAACTCAAAATGCGAATACTGTTCACTTGCCCAGTCGTGCCCGGAGTTTGATGAATCAAAATTTGAAAAAATCGAGGGATTTAAGACTGAGGTCGATGCAAAACCTCAGAGCCTTCTTTACGATCCTTTAGTATCCGGAGAAAAGAAAGATAAAGAAAAGACTAAAAAGTTCATAATGTTCGACGGTCAGAAGTCTGAGGCTGTTATTTCGGAAAAAAACA
>JAQVNT010000233.1 GCA_028702975.1 Candidatus Delongbacteria bacterium | reverse complement strand
CAACGACGCAGTTCTCACGGGATCCGAGACCAGAACTTCCTCGCCTGTAAGGATCGTCAGGGGAGATGACTTCCAGAGCGTCAGCTTAAAGGGGCTGTTCCCGGGCGGAGAAGGAGCCGGTTATGCGGGAGGGATAATGTCGGCCGCGATCGACGGAATAAAGATCGCCGAGGTTGTTTCACTTCGCATAGCAAGTGGGGACAGGTAAATGGATTACAGAATAATTAAACCTGACGAATACAGAACAATGCCGTGGAAGAACGGTAGAGGCGTAACTACCGAACTTTTTGTGAAGAACTGCTCTGATTCTGACAAATATATTTACAGACTGAGCATAGCGGGAGTTACCGAGAACGGTCAGTTCTCCGACTTTTCAGGTTACGACAGAAAGCTTATTATGCTCGAAGGCAACGGGGTCAGGCTTAAACATTCTGAAGGGAAAAAGAGCAGCATTTTGACTACTTCGAATATTGCGGAATTTTCCGGAGATGAAGAGACTCATGCGGAGCTTGTAAACGGACCGATAAGAGATTTCAATATAATGACCTTAAGAGAGAAATGCAGATCAGCTGCGGAAGTTATTCACGGCACAAAAAAGTTAAGTTTAAGCTGCGATGAACTTCTGATCTACGCAAAGACAAGCAGTAAGATCGCTTTTTCGAACAAAGAACTGACTCTGGAAAGTGAGAATTTGTTTTATATACAAGATCCCGGTCAGTCAGAAATTTCTGTATCCGGTTCTGTGATCGTCGCCGGTATTAAATTTAACTAATATCTGTAGTGCTCGGGTTTATACGGACCCTCAAGCGCAACGCCGATGTAATCAGCCTGATCTTTCGTCATTTTTGTCAGTTTTACGCCGATCTTTTCAAGGTGAAGTCTCGCCACTTCCTCATCAGCTTTTTTAGAAAGTCTGTAAACTCCGATCTTATACTTTTTACGGTTCGCCCACAGATCAAGCTGGGCAAGCACCTGATTCGAGAATGAATTGCTCATAACGAACGAAGGGTGTCCGGTCGCGCATCCGAGGTTCACGAGCCTGCCTTCCGCGAGGAGAAATATCTCATGCCCGTCTTTAAAAGTATATTTATCTACCTGAGGCTTAATATTCGTTTTCTTTTTCAGCTGTTTCGACTTCTCAAGTTTTTCCACTTCGATCTCATTGTCGAAATGGCCGATGTTGCATACGATAGCCTGATCTTTCATCTTAAGCATATGCTCGATCCTTATAACATCCTTGTTGCCTGTGGTCGTTACATAAATGTCCGCTCTGCCCAATGTATCCTCCACCGTCGTAACTTCATAGCCTTCCATTGATGCCTGAAGAGCGCAGATCGGGTCTATCTCGGTTACTATAACTCTTGCGCCGTAGTTCCTCAACGATCTCGCCGAGCCTTTTCCGACATCGCCGTAACCGCAGACGACAGCCACTTTGCCAGCAAGCATCACATCGGTGGCGCGCTTTATTCCGTCAGGCAGGGATTCCCTGCATCCGTACAGGTTGTCGAACTTGGATTTAGTCACTGAATCATTCACATTAATAGCCGGTATTAAAAGTTCGCCTTTTTCAAACATCTTATACAGCCTGTGAACACCCGTAGTCGTCTCTTCTGAAACGCCTTTCAGATCTTTGGCGCATCTGTGCCATTTATCCTTATCCTCTTCATACATCAGATTTAAAGACTTCAATAATGCCTTTCCGTCAGAGCTTGAGTCTTTAACATTGAAAAGTTTAGGGTCTTTTTCAGCATAGTATCCTTTCTGGAACATGAGCGTGGCGTCGCCGCCGTCATCAACTATAAGCTGCGGACCTTTTCCGCCCGGGAACGACATTGCCTGCGCAGTACACCACCAGAATTCGTCTAAGGTCTCGCCTTTCCAAGCAAAAACTGGCACTCCGGTTTTTGCTATGGCCGCAGCGGCGTGATCCTGAGTTGAAAAAATATTACAGCTCGACCATCTTACATCGGCGCCGAGATCAACAAGGGTCTCGATCAGCACAGCAGTCTGGATAGTCATGTGCAGTGAGCCTGTTATCCTGACGTTCTTAAGAGGTCTTTCAGGTGCATATTTCTTTCTTATGGACATAAGTCCGGGCATTTCTTTTTCGGCTATCTCGATCTCTTTTCTGCCGAAATCTGCAAGCTTAATATCCTTTACTTTGTAAGGCATTTTTTCATCAATGTACTTTTTCATCGTATCTCCAATAATTATTTTTTTCCACGCACAAGAACTATCTCCCTCAGCGGAATGTGGAAAGGCGTCCGTGTCGTTATAAATGTAAAATAAATTTTCTTTTCAGTAAACACTTTTCTGAACTTGTTTATATGTTCGTCATAGATCTTTTTATACTTTTCCTTCAAAAGCGGCGTTTTGATTATCAGGCTGTCATCCGTTTCCGAATCGATGAGGTTCATGTGAGTACCAAGCTCAAGGTTGTACTCGTCATCGTCCGCTATCATGAACACAATAATGTCCTGCTGCCTTTTCTGCATCGTAAGTATTCTGCCGATCAGGTTCTGCGGATCTTCGAGCAGGTCCGAGATCACGACAAGAATTCCGGATTTGCTTAATTTGAGGCTGATATGGTCAAATGAACGGTATGTTTCGTTCGTTTTATACGACCCCTGACCTTCAAGGTTTATCAGAATGTTCTTCAGATGCTGTTTCGACGATCTCGGAGGGATATATTCTTTAAGCTCATCGGCGTAATTTCCGAAACCCACGGAGTCTTTCTGATTTATGAAAATCGTCGCAACTGCCGCGGCCAGCTGCTTTCCGTAATCGAGCTTTGAGTATTTGAATTTGCCCGAACGAAAGTCCATTGAGGCCGATCTGTCGAGAAAGATATTCGCATAGATGTTCGTTTCATCCTCGAACTGCTTCAAAAAATACTTTTCTGTCCTGCCGAATATCTTCCAGTCAATAAACCTGGTAGAGTCACCGTCATTATACTGTTTGTGCTCCGAAAATTCCGCGGAAAAGCCTTTCATCGGGCTTGAGTGAATTCCGAGCATGTAACCTTTTAGAACCATCCTCGTCGTCAGGCTCAGGTTCGAAAAAGTCGCGATAAATTCCGGATCAAGGTATTTTTTGTAGTCTTCTGCCATTGCGGACTAAATTTACGACAAAGTAGGGAAAATCTCAAATGAAATAAATACAGATTTGAGTTGATAATTAATCGTGTTTTAAATATATTAGATATTTTACTATAGAGAGCATAAAACGGAGTAGTTATGGCGAACGGCGACAGCATCGGATTTGAAGAGAAATTGTGGCTTGCGGCGGATAAGATGAGAAATAATCTCGATCCGGCTGAATATAAACATGTGGTTCTCGGACTTATTTTCTTGAAATATATTTCAGACACTTTTGAGGAAAAATATAATCAGCTTACCAAAGAGGGCGAAGGCTTTGA
>JAQVNT010000232.1 GCA_028702975.1 Candidatus Delongbacteria bacterium | reverse complement strand
GAAGCTGCAGAAAAAAATCTGAATGCCAACGATCTCAGAACGGCTTCGGTAATAGCAAGAGCGCTTATCAATGAACTTATTCCGGCGCTGCAATATACTGATGACAGCGACGGTGTTTTCGGCAGTATTATAGAAAATTCTATTTCGGTTCTCGGAAGCATCCCTGAAAACAATCCTGACGATGATCTTAGAAAAGAGATAATAAAATACTGCTTCGATAAACATTTGTCCGGAAAATTCAAAGGCTGGGACTGGCATATTGATATGCTTGAAATCGCATTTAAGTATATTTCTGAAAAAACCGAATATAACCAACTGTGCAGACTGTTGGATGAATTTAATTCATCTGATTTTGACTCCGAACGCGCAAGGCATCTAAAGCTCAAAGCGCTAAAAAAGTTCGGCACAAAAAAAGAAGTTCAGGATTTTATTAACAGAAATCTGTCAAACCCTCTTGTAAGGGAAGAAGCCATAATGTCTGCAATTCTTGAAAAAAACTACGCAGAAGCAAAAAAGATCTGTGAAGACGGCATTGAACATGACAAAAAAGACTGGCCGGGACTTGCAAAAAAATGGTATGACAAACTGCTTGAGATCGCTATGCTCGAAGGTGACAAAATAAAAACTATCGAGTATGCGCGAATGCTTTTCATAAATAATTTTCTCCGAGAGAGAGACTACTATAAGATACTTAAAGATAATATCGAGCCTGAAAAATGGGATGAATTCCTCGAAGGTATGATAAGCGAAATATCGAATACTAGATCTTCGCTGGGATCAAGACAGATCGAAGATATTTATATAAAAGAGCAGATGTTCGACAGACTGCTTGCTTTAGTATCAAAAAATCCGGATCTTTACACGCTCAGCGGCAACGAAAAGTATCTTGCCAAAGATTACAGCCCTGAACTTGTTCAGCTTTACTTTCAGGCAATAAATAAATATCTGACCGAAAATGTATCGAGACCTCATTACCAGACGGCATGCAGGTATATAAGAAGAATGAGAAAACTCGGAGGGAGAGATAAAGCTGATCAGATTGTCGCTGAACTTAAAGCTAAATATCCAAACAGAACAGCTTTAATTGATGAGCTTGACAGATTGTAAAAGATGGTTTTATCCTCTTATCAAAGTTTCGGCAAAAAACTTGACAAATTGCCGTTTATTGGATTTTATAAACTTTATCTGGAACTATTTCTTGATTTAACGACTCCGTTGCCTTATAATTCAAAGGTGTTATGACAAAGAGATTTGGTGTACGAAATTATGATTGAAAAGATCAGAGATATTCTCAAAGCCGGTGAGTTCATAAATGTAGAGTTTAAGGAATGTAAGCGTGAGCTTCCGAAAAATGTTTATGAGACTGTGTGCGCTTTTCTGAACAGGATAGGCGGAGAGCTTCTGCTTGGTGTTAAGGATAACGGCACAGTTGTAGGTATTGATCCTGAATATATTGGGAAGATCAGAAATGATTTTGTTACTTCTTTGAATAATATAAATAAGTTCAGCCCGACGGTTTATCTTACTATCGATGAAATCGAAATTGACGGCAAGAAAATTCTTTACATTTATATTCCGGAAAGCTCTCAGGTTCACAGGTGCAGCGGTAAAATTTATGATAGAAATGAAGATGGTGATTTTAATATTACCGATAATACGACTCTTGTAGCTAATCTTTATCTTAGAAAACAGACTGGATTTACCGAAAATACTGTTTATCCTTATGTTACGATGTCTGAATTCAGGCAGGATCTTATTAGTTATGCAAGAAAGATCGCGACGGTCGCAAGGCAGGATCATCCATGGGCAAATATGACTGACGAGGAACTGATAAAGAGTGCAGGTCTGTTCAAAAAAGACTGGCAGACGGGAAAAGAAGGTTTTACTCTTGCGGCTATTCTGCTTCTCGCTAAGGATGATGTTATTCTCTCTGCAGTGCCTCATCACAGGACTGACGCAGTTCTAAGGAAGATCGACACCGACAGGTACGATGACAGGGATCTTGTGAGAACAAACCTGATAGAAAGCTATAAAAGGCTGGTTGCTTTTGCAGAAAAACATCTGCCCGACCCGTTCTATCTTGAAGGTGATCAGCGCATAAGCATAAGATCAATGGTGATGAGGGAGGTTATAGCAAACTCACTTATACACAGGGAATACATGAATCATTTTCCCGCAAAATTCATAATCGAAAGAGACAGACTTTATATAGAAAATTCCAACAAGCCGCATGGCTATGGTGTCATCAGTATTCAGGATTCGAGGCCATTTCCCAAAAATCCTGCTATTTCAGCTTTCTTTAGGGAGATAAAATTCTGCGAGGAGCTCGGTTCAGGATTCAGGAAGGTTGCCCGCTACGGGAAAGCATTCTTCGGGATCGATCCTGTTATCGAAGAAAAGGATATTTTCAAATTCGAAGCTAAATACGGAAAAGATCTGTATAGCCTAATGAATGTTGATGAAAAGACTACCGAGCAAGTTACCGAGCAAGTTACCGAGCAAGTTACCGAGCAAGTTACCGAGCAAGTTACCGAGCAAGTTACCGAGCAAGTTACCGAACGGGACAAAAGGGTAAGCAAGATTCTCGAATATTGCAGGGAGCCTAGATCAAGTTCCGAAATAATGAATTATCTTGACCTGTCTCATAGGGAGCATTTCAGGGCAGAAATACTCAAGCCTCTTCTCGATTCAGGTATGCTCGAACTAACTGTACCGGACAAACCAAATAGTCCTAATCAAAAATATATAACGAATAAGAAATAATCAATGAACGAAGCGGAAACGAGAGCGGAAATAATTGATCCGAAGCTGAGAGAAAGCGGATGGGGCACGGTTGAAGGCTCAAAAGTCATGCGTGAATTCCATATTTCTCCCGGCAAGATAAAAACGGGCGCGGAAAGGCGCAGCGAAGCTGTTGCGGATTATATTCTCGTTCATAAAGGCAGAAAGCTGGCTGTTATTGAGGCTAAAAGCTCTCTCAGGGTGATCGGCGACGGTGTTGCGCAGGCAAAGGATTATGCTCAGAAGCTTCGTCTTGATTATGCTTATTCTACAAACGGAAAAGAGATCTATCAGATATGTATGGATTCAGGCGCGGAGGGTCTTGTTGAAAGATTTCCGTCACCTGATGAATTATGGAATATGGCTGCCGGAGAGATTAAGGCTGAAGTGTCTGATTCGGATCTGTGGAAGTCGAAGTTTGAGAGTGTTGCTCAGGGCGGAATTTTTGAGCTGAGATTCTATCAGGATATCGCCATTCAAAGAGTTCTTGACGCGGTGGCTGACGGCAAGAAAAGAATGCTTTTAACTCTCGCTACGGGAACGGGCAAGACGATGATCGCTTTCCAGATCGCGTGAAAGCTGTTTTACGCACGCTGGAATCTTAATCGTGACGGTGAAGGAAGACCGAGGATTCTATTTCTCGCGGACAGGAATATTCAGGCTAATCAGGCTTGCAACGC
>JAQVNT010000231.1 GCA_028702975.1 Candidatus Delongbacteria bacterium | reverse complement strand
AATTCAGCATTTATCTTTGCCAGAAGAGCCTTGAAATTGTCTCGCGCGTTCTCCTGCTTTGTTTCCTGCTCTGTCCAGTATTTCTTCAAAAACTCCCTTTTACCCGAAGTGATCAGGCCCGAATATGTGCTCTGCTCCTTTTTGTCGAGTATAGAATAAACCTGCTCGAACTCAACGGAAATATCTTCGTCCTTCATTATATCAAGCTCGATAGAGTCCCTCTGCGCCGTCGAAATATCATCGGGAAGCCTGTACCGTTCTTTCACGAAGTCGAGCTTTCTGTACATATAGAAATTGTTCTTTCCCCCGATGCTGTTTCCCGTCCGTGTGTTTTTAACCGTCAGAATAAAATCGTACGATCCCGTCTTAAGTACCGGAACAGCTATCCTGTCCGCCAGCACGAGCGATCTGCCCGGCGATGCTTTCTTTGAACTCTCGCCTTTTTTGGATTCGCCGGTCTCGGCAGACGATATCTCCCAGTTATATTCGACCTCATCACCGGGAAGAAGTCCGTAAACTTCCGCGTAATAATAAATGAACGGCCTTGTGGTCCCGAATATCTTGCTCGGATTGGGAAGTATGATGACCCCCTGCCTGAAGAATTCCGATTTTTCATCAGGATCTTCCGTAATTATCCTTGAAGCCAGCTGGATCGTGGAAAGCGAGAACTTTTCTTCGAACGAGGCCACCATGAACATTTTTGATTCCTGAGGAACTTCGAGTCTGTCGATAATTTTTCCCGTATTAAGGTCCTCCACTTCGATCACGAGCCTGTAATATCCCGGAGGAAGCTCGAGTTTTGAAAGTACAGGTATCTCGGCCCCCGAATACTTGTCCGCTTCGGCTGCGATCTTATACTTCTGCTTCCACATATCCTGAGTTACCAGCTTTTCACCGTCATAGATGAAGACCTTCATAGAAAAAAGGCTCGTCATTTCTTTGTCGAAATCGAGATAGGCTATAGGTATCGAAATATAAATGTCCGTTCTCGTTTTGGAATCGTCATATGCCCGAAAACACGAATAATCCACATAGAAAAAGTCCTTTGCGAAGACCGATGCGCTCAGTATCAGCATCAGAATAACAGTTCTTATCTTCATCTTAATATTCTCCTTGCCCCTGCATACCGGGAGCTGTAATAATCAATTTTAAGGTCGCTTTTTGTGACCCCGAGCTTTGTTGATGCGTGAATAAAAGTATTATTTCCTGTATAGATGCCGACATGAGATATTCCGCCGCCGTAAATATTGAAGAAGACCAGATCTCCATACTTCAGTTCAGTTCGTTTCACAGGATCTCCTTTTATGAATTGCGCCTGTGAGGTTCGGGGCAGTTCTATGCCGTAAACTTCCCTGTATGCTCTGGAAACAAAACCGCTGCAGTCGAAATAGTCAGGTCCCTGGGCTCCCATTCTGTGAGGAGCGTTCTCGTACTTTCTAAAAAAGTTTTCAAGGTTTCCGCCGTAAGTACTGGTCAAGACCTCCTCATAAACCCCGGCAGCTGAGGAACAGGATGAAACCGCCATAAAAGTAAGTAATGCGGCTATAAGCAGGATCAGTCTCTTCATTTTCCCTTCAAAACATGTTTTAGCAGTCCCGCCGTTGAGCCGTCGTGCGCCGCGGCAGGTTTTTTCTCTTTTAGCTCCTTCAGTATCTTCGAGGCAAGTTCTTTTCCGAGCTCGACGCCCCACTGATCGAAGCTGAATATGTTCCAGATCACGCCCTGAACGAAAGTCTTGTGCTCATACATCGCTATAAGCCTGCCGAGTGCGCCCGGCGTGAGTTTATCATATACTATCGAGTTCGTCGGGTGGTTCCCCGCAAATATCTTGTGGGGATAGAGCTTTCTGATCTCCTGTGCGCTCAGTCCGGCTTTTTCGAGCTGCGAGATCACTTCTTCCTTAGTTTTCCCGTTCATCAGCGCTTCTGTCTGAGCAAGGAAGTTCGAGAGCAGCTTTTCATGATGGTCGCCGGTTTTATTGAGAGGTTCTTTCGCGCACAGAAAATCGCAGGGGATCAGATGCGTCCCCTGATGTATGAGCTGGTAGAACGAATGCTGCCCGTTCGTGCCCGGCTCGCCTAAGAGTATCTGCCCTGTTCTGTAGTTGACATCGGAGCCGTCCCGTGCCGTGCTTTTACCGTTGCTTTCCATTGAAAGCTGCTGGAGAAAGGCGGGGAACCTGTGCAGATACTGGTCGTAGGGCAGCACCATTTCGCAGGGCGCTCCGAAAAAGTCGGCGTACCAGACCCCGAGAAGACCGAGCATGACAGGAATGTTCTTTTCAAAAGGGGCTGTTTTGAAGTGGATATCCATGCTCTGTGCGCCCTTCAGGAGCTCCTCGAAGCGGTCGTAGCCTACGGCTATCGCCACCGGCAGCCCGATCGCGGACCACAGCGAATAACGCCCGCCCACAAAGTCCCAGAACTCGAACATGTTGTTCTTATCTATGCCGAACCCGACCACTTTTTCCCCGTTGGTCGAAAGCGCGGCAAAATGTTTTTTAATATGTTTTTTATCCTTCGCTTTCGCCAGAAACCAGTCACGGGCGGTATTAGCGTTGGTCATGGTCTCCTGTGTCGTGAAGGTCTTCGAGGCTATCAGGAAGAGCGTGGTCTCCGGTTCAAGCCGCTTAAGCGTCTCGGTTATGTGCGTTGAGTCAACATTGGAAACGAAGTGCAGTTCAGGCCCGTCGGAGTAGAACTTTAAAGCCTCGCAGACCATGTACGGACCAAGATCGGACCCGCCGATGCCTATGTTGACAACATCTGTTATTTTTTTACCCGTAAATCCTTTATGATCACCGTTCCTCACGGCTTCCGAAAAGACTTTCATTTTCTCTCTGACCGCCTTTATCGCAGGCAGAATGTCAAGCCCGTCAATTTTCAGGCTTTTACTCTTGAAATCCCTCAATGCGACATGCAGAACAGCCCTGTTTTCAGTCTCGTTTATCGGATCTCCGTCGAACATGGAAGCTATAGCCTTTGAAAGTCCCGTCTCATCCGCCAGCGCAGTCAGAAGTTTAACGGTGGTCTCATCGATCCTGTTCTTGGAATGATCGAGCAGAATATCTTCGAATTTTATGGAGAATTTATTGAACCTGTCCTTATCCTCAAAAAGCGTTCTAAGATGAACTTCTCTGATCTTTTTGTAGTGCCTCATCAGTTTTTCCCATGCGACAGTGTGCGTAGGATTTATTTTCTTGAGCATAAGAACATCTCCGGCGTTTGTTATCCGATATGAATTTAAACAAAATATATAATTACTTCAAGTAATGAAATTTATTTTTTCTTCCAGTTATCCGCCGGATCGACAGAAAGATCGAACCAGTCCACCATCGCTTTGAACATATCCGACACCTGATCCGCGGAATTGTCCATGAAGAACGACGGAATGCCGAAGAAAGCCGTCTTATACATACCGCTCTCTTCCGCGTATCTTGACGCCAGAGTACCCGACCTGTGAAGCACCGG
>JAQVNT010000230.1 GCA_028702975.1 Candidatus Delongbacteria bacterium | reverse complement strand
CATCGGTGTCAAGGGTATAAACCTGAGAGAGAATGATGAGGTAATAGGCATGGTCGTAGCTGATAATGAGGAAAATTCGATCATGGTAGTAAGTATGAACGGATACGGAAAAAGAGCTAATGTTGCGGCGTTCAGAAAGACCAAAAGAGGCTCAAAAGGGGTCAAAGCTCTGAATCTTACTGAAAAAACCGGCGAAATGATCTATATCTCTGAAACCGATGACGAAAAAGACATAATGATAATCACGAAGAACGGGACCGTGATAAGACAGACCGTAGCCGAAATAAGGATTATGGGAAGGAACACTCAGGGCGTAAGGCTGATCAAATTGAGAGAGGACGACAGTATAGCCGACATCTGCATGGTGCCGCCTAACGAGGAGGAGGAAGTAATAATTACTCCCGAAGGATCTGTGCAGACTGAACAAACTGACGAAGCCCCGGTCGAGAATAAGACCGCAGAAGACAGCGAAAATATAGACGAATAAGGAGGTTGTATGCCCAGAAAAAAGATCGATAAGGATGAACCCGTTTTCACAGAAGCTGAAGCTAATGAAGACATAAACGAGCCGGAAATACAAAAACCTCTGAAAGTAGAGAACAGCATACCGGTAGCGGAAGATGACGAAGACGATGATAACGGCGAAACTGTTACTTTTCTCGAAAAGATACTCAGACTTGAACTCGGTACAAAAACGGGTCTGATCTGCACCATTCTTTTCTTTCTTGCCTTTATTTTCAGATGGTACTGGTTCAACACATCCTGGTGGCTCGTACTTCTTGTTGCCGCCGTTGGATTAAAGACACTTTATACACAAATGACTGATCTGAAAGATGAGAAACCGGAAGAGGCAAAGATCGCTAAATATTCATTTATCACTCTCATCGTACTGTTTGTTATTCGTGATCTCTACATCACATATCACCTTGATGAACTTCTCGAAGATATCACCAAGATGAAAGATTTTATAAAATAGTGTATATGTTTGCCTTTCCGGCCATATCCGCTTTTATACTACTTGAAAGCAGGGATGTTGTAAACGGGCTGATAACTCAGCCTTTTATGACAGCCCTGTTTCTTATTATTTGCGGATACGATCCGGTCTCGATACTGCTGACAGCTTCGCTGACTCAACTTATCTACCTCAACAGGCAGCCTTCAGGGGCTTCTTTGTTCCCTGAATACCCATTCGGGTTTTTTATCGTCACGGCAGCAGCAGGAACCCAAGTATATTCTTTACTCTCATACTCACTGATAACAATACTCATAATCAGTGTTTCGTTTCTGACTTCACATTACCTGAAAATGAAAAGGATCTTTTTTGAGAAACACAGGGAAAGGCTAAAATTCCATAAAAGATTCCCGAATGTTATCAGCGCTGTCTTTTTCTCATACATTTCATACCTCTTATTGTCGTTAGTTCTTTATCCTGCGCTATATTTCTTCCTGTCATTCACAGATAAATTGAACTTATTGAACCTCAACTCTGCGGACGGAAGGATGATACCCGTGATATTATGCATCCTGCTGTCTTCAAGATATCTGTACTTCAACCTGAGCCGTAAAAATGAATAAACCGGACAGAAAAACAATATTATTACTCGCCTTCAGAACTTATTTTATACGCATTTTTTATAATTACAATAACCTTTTCGGAGAAGGACTGTGCTACTGCATATTTCCCCTCTTCAGCAGTTCGTGCACATCTTCAAGGGAAGAAGTTGCGGCAAAACACATGATGACATTCAATACGAACGAGTATTTATCGGGTTTCGCTGTAGGGATAATATTGAAGACTTCCGAGAGCGGGGAAGGCGACATGGAAAGAACAAAGAATATTCTTTCATCTGTTCTGGGATCGGTCGGCGACAGACTTATCTACCGGCTTATTCTGCCGGTTATCGCCCTTTCAGCTGCCAATAAATTCATTATCAGCGGATTTAAGCCTGACGCATGCAGTATAGCCGTAATTATATCTCTTGTTGCAGTCTTTAATATATTCAACTTATGGATAAGGTACTTCGGCATTTCAAAAGGATATGACAGAGGTCTCGAATCTCTCAAAATATTCAAATCTCCCGTCTATACAAGGATCGTGCGCATTTTGACGGCGGCAAGAAATATTCTGACAGCGCTCCTTGTAATAAATTTCGTAATATATTTAAAAGTCTCCAACATTTTGTTGTTTTTTTATAACTGAGTGCTTACATTGTAACTAAAATTTCGGTAGAGAAAGAATGTTAAATGAGAATATAAAAATAATAAACTCCCTCGGGCTTCACGCTAGACCGGCGGCAAGACTTGTAAAGATAACTTCATCATTCGACTGCGATGTCTTTATTACCAAAGACGATATGGAAGTTAACGCAAAGTCGATAATGGGAGTAATGATGCTTGCTGCGGAACAGGATTCGTATATAACGGTCAAATGTTCAGGGCCGGATGAAGATGAATGCATGAAACAGATCAGAGAACTCATCGAGAATAAATTTTACGAGGAGTAAATGAACAAGAAAACTAAGGAAAAAGTACTCAAAGGCATGTCGGCATCTCCGGGGATCGCTATCGGTACTCCTTTTTTTTATGTTCATGAAACTCTGAATATTTCACGCGAATCTATAGCTGATCACGACATAGAAAAAGAGATAGTCAAATATAAAACATCTCTTGAGGCGGTTAGGCAGAAAGTGCTGGAAGATAAGGCAAATGCCATGAAAAGAGGCGGAGCTGAAGCTGCTAAGATATTCGATTCTCATCTTATGATAGTTAACGATCAGGTTCTTACAGATGAAGTGATATATTTCATTTCGGCTCATAATGTTAAATCTTCTTACGCGGTCTCTAAAGTAATGACAGATTATCAGACAGCTTTCGAGAAGATAAAGAACCAGTATTTTTCACAAAGAGCTGTCGATATAGAGGATGTTTGCAGAAGGATAGTAAAGGAACTTATCTCAGAGATAAAACAGACCGGCAGCCAGGGTACTATAAAAGGGAAGCAGATAGTAATTTCAGACAATATTTTCCCTTCTGACACTCTGAACTTTAATAAAGACCATCTTCTGGGGATAATTACCGAATTCGGAGGTATAACCAGCCATGCAGCGATACTTTCCAGAGCTCTTGAGGTCCCGGCTATAGTCGGAGTCAAATCGCTTTCAAAATGGATAAGGAACGCGGCTCTTATCATTTTGGACGGCTATGCGGGAAAAGTGATCATCAACCCAAAACCTTCCACATTTGAAAAATATAAAATAAGACAGCACGAAGACGAAAAGCAGATAGAGGAAGACCTGAAATATTCCTCGCTTCCTTCCGTAACTGAAGACGGACAAGCTATACGGATCGCGAGCAACATACAGTCATCAAAAGAAGCCGATAATGCGATCAGGTGGAATTGTGACGGTGTAGGGCTTTTCAGGACTGAATTCCTTTTCAAAAGCAGCCAGTCAGTGCTTTCTGAAGACGAACAGTTCA
>JAQVNT010000229.1 GCA_028702975.1 Candidatus Delongbacteria bacterium | reverse complement strand
AGGTGCCGAGGGCACCTTTTTTATTTGTCCTTCGTAAAATACAGATGCCTGTTTCCGTATAGAGTTTCAAAGATCTTTAAATAATTTTCATATCTGAATAAGGGTATTTCTCCATTTTCCGCAGCTTCAATTACAGCGCATCCTGGTTCGTCGGTGTGAAGGCAGTTTCTGTATCTGCATTTGGGACTGAGCCTGTAAATTTCGGGAAAGAAATTCTTGAGTTCTTCAAAATCCATGTTCCACATTCCGAACTCTCTGATACCGGGAGTGTCTAATATATATCCTCCGTTCAATAATCCGAAAAGCCGCGCCTGTTTAGTCGTATGCTTTCCTTTAAGAGAGTATGTTGAGGTCTCATTTACTTTCTGATTTATGTTCCGGTCGATTGCATTAAGAAGCGATGATTTGCCTACCCCCGAGTTGCCCACGAAAGCGGAGATCTTGCCTTCAGTCAGTTCTTTTACGGCTTCTATTCCCTTTTTTACTTTTACCGATGTTTCAAGTACTTCGTACCCTATACTCCTGTAACCGTCAATATACTCCTGCTCTTCTTCGCTTATTCCGTAATCGGTTTTATTTACAACGATAACAGTGTTTATCTGCTGCATGTTGCTGTATGCGAGTATCCTGTCCAGAAATCCAGTGTTGAGTTTGGGTGAATAAACTGAACTGACCAGGAAGAGGTAATCGATATTCGCCGCTATGACCTGTTCTTTTCTTATTCCGTAATTGGCCGGTCTTGAGATCTTATTGATCCTGGGAAGAACTTCGGCTATTACAAGTTCGCTGCCTTCATCTTCTATCCTGACCAGATCGCCCGGGCATACAGGGTGGTGAGATCTTTTGGTAGTATGCAGAAGTATGCCTCTAAGGAACGCAGATGTTTCTTTTCCGTCATAAAGTATGGCATATTCGTTGCCGTTCCCGTAAAGTACCCTTGCTTTTTTCAGAGATCCTCCGATTTTAGCTCCCGGGTATCGGCAGTCAGATAAAAAAGACGGTTCTCAGAAACGCAGAAATCCAGAACGACCCCCGTGTGGAACTCCCTGAATTCCCGTGTTTTAATATTCAAACAATTTATCAATCCTTCCGAAAGAAGAAATATCCTGTCTCCGGCAGTTCTGATCTTTATGTATTCCCGATCCAGCGGTATTTCAGACCTGAAGATGCCTTCAGTAGAGTATACTTTGACTTTTTCTCTGTACAGCAGATAAATGTTGTTTTCGGCCGCCCAGATGTCTTTGAACAGTTCATCTGAGGTTACGATCCCGGTAAAAATGCTGTTCCTTATGATAAAAACGGAACCGAAGTCGGAAGCTCCGGCGATGAGCGAGTTGTAATCGTGAGGAAAAACAGAATGCAGAAGTTCATGACCTGATTTCTTTACATCCAGAACATTTTTTACTTCAAAATCACCGTCAAGCTGCCAGATAATTCCGGAAGAGGTGTCATTAAGATAACTTCTGTAGGGATCGTGAACGGAAAAAAAATCGAAAGATCCTGAAGGGGAAATATTCCTGACGCTGACACTTCTTAATTCTTTCAGGTCCGGGTCGAATATGCGGATCATTTTATCAAACCCGTCAAGAAAGTAGATGCTGTTCCCGTAGTACCAGAGCGAAACGAGGTCTCTGCCGGAAAGAGATGAACAGATGATGAGTATAAAAAATATTGATCTGAAGAGTAAAACCATAAGCTGTAGTTTAACTTTAAAAATCGCAGAAAGCAAATAATAAATTATCAGACTGATTAAAAGGAATAAATATTATCTTGACTAATTTTATATATAGCAATAAATTTACCTGTCTTTTATCATATGCGGAGTGTCGGGCAAGGTATGGAGGAAAAAGAAAATAAAAAAGTTATAGAGCAGTGGAAGATCCCTGAAGAGACTTCATTTTTCAAATTTTCCGGAGTGATCGTGACAGCTCTTACATCTTTTGTAGTTTTCATTCTGATGTTCATTCTTAACAATACCCGTTATTATAACACGAAAGTGATCAAAAGGGAAAAAGCCCCTTATGTTTTCGCATCAAATCATGTTACTATGTTCGATTCGGGTTTCATAGACTGTTTTATTTTTTTCTGGAAAGGGATAAGGTCGTACAAATATCTTCCTTACCATACTCCCGAGTACGGGAATTTTTATAAAAACCGCCTTCTTTCGTGGTATATGGACAGGGTTAAATGTATTCCTGTAGAAAGAGGGAAAGGGATCGACCAGTTCTCTCAGAAACTTGTCACAAAAAAACTTCAGGAGGGGAATGTCGTTCATATTTTTCCGGAGGGTACAAGAAGCAGGACGGGCGAACTCCTTCCTGGTAAAGCAGGAGTAGGTAAGAGAATTTACGAAAGCAGAGTGAAAGTGATCCCATGTTATCATGAAGGCCTGAGAGAAGTGCTGCCGGTCGGTACCCATTTTCCGAAGTTCGGGAAGAAGATCAGGATAATTATCGGAGAACCGGTAAATTTTGATGAATTTTTCAAAATGGAGAATTGTCCTGAAACATGGAAAGCAATTTCAGAAAAGATAATGGAAGTGATAAAAGAACTGAAGGAGAGATTGCATGAGCTTGAAAACAAACGAAATTCCTGAAAGTAACAGCAACGAATATCTCAAGAACGAGGCTGCAGTAATTAAGGCTATAGGACATTTTGTAAGGCTTAAGCTTCTTCTGGCTATAGAAATGAAAAAGTGCATGGTGAAAGGGCTTGTAGGATGTGTTGACGAGGAGCAGCCGATAGTTTCACAGCAGCTGGCGGTACTCAGAAAATGGAAGATAGTTGAAGGAATAAAAAAAGGGAACACGATTTATTACAGGATAATCGATCCTACCGTAAAGCAGATCGTCAGTATGCTTGCCGAAAAATATAAAAAATCTTGATTTGATTTTTCACTTTTTTTTGTTATATTACACTTCGGAGACTTGGAAACACAGTCGACATCTTTCTCAATTTAAGTAAAGAATTCAAAAAAATAAAAGGCAATGCATGTTTTTATCGGCGGGTAATGTATGAAAAAGATTTCAATACTATATCTCGAAGATGACGATCTTGATGTTGAGCTTATAAGGGATACTTTAAGCTCAAGTACAAATAAGTACAGTCTTTTCCATGTTCAGAATAAAAGCGAGTTCAAGATCGCCCTCAAAACTATGAAATTCGACATCATCCTTGCCGATTTCAACCTCCCAGATATTGACGGTTATGGTGTGCTGTATATCGCTAAAGAGATCACTCCCGATATCCCGACGATAATTCTCTCAGGGACAATAAATGAGGATGTCGCTATCGATACTCTGAAATTCGGGGCGGTGGATTATATTTTTAAATCTAAGCTGGATAAGCTTCTGCCCGCTCTCGAGTCTGCCGTCAGGAAAGGCGAAGAGACAAGAAGAAAAAGAAAATTCGAGAAAGAACTGGCGGTGTCAGAGGCCAAATTCAGAACGATTTTCCATTCACTGACTGAATCAGTTTTCATTATAGACCCTTTCACCGG
>JAQVNT010000016.1 GCA_028702975.1 Candidatus Delongbacteria bacterium | reverse complement strand
AAAAAACCTGTTGACAACGGAATTTTATTTTCATATCTTTGCAGTCCGAAAATGCTAATGTAGCTCAGTTGGCTAGAGCAGCTGATTTGTAATCAGCCGGTCGGGGGTTCGAGTCCCTCTATTAGCACCCTTGCGGGTCAGTGTCCGAGTGGCTAAAGGAGGCAGACTGTAAATCTGCTGGCGCACGCCTACGGTGGTTCGAACCCATCCTGGCCCACAAGAAAAGCGGGAGTAGCTCAGTTGGTAGAGCATCAGCCTTCCAAGCTGAGGGTCGCGAGTCCGAGTCTCGTCTCCCGCTCTTATAAAAAGCAGCAAGCTTGAAATAACAGCTTGCTCTTTTTATTCTTATAAGGAAGCTTACTTAGCTCAGTCGGTAGAGCACTTCCTTGGTAAGGAAGAGGTCAGCAGTTCGAATCTGCTAGTAAGCATGTTGAAATAACAGTATGGAGTATAAAATGCGCGATATGATAATACTCGCCTGCGAAGAGTGCAAGAGAAAGAACTACAACAAAGACAAGAACAAGTCTAAGCACTCGGGCAGGGTGGAAAATAAAAAATACTGCAGGTTCTGCAGAAAGCACACTTCTCATAAGGAAACAAAGTAATTTTCCAGACAACAGGCGTTTAGCTCAGTCCGGTTAGAGCACCTGTCTCCAAAACAGGGTGTCGGGGGTTCGAATCCCTCATCGCCTGCTAAAAAAAAACGGGAGTTGGGATGAAAAAAATGATAGACTTTATAAACTCCGTGATAAAAGAACTGAAGATCATGACATGGCCCAGCAAGGCTGAAGTCTGGGGATCTACAAAGATCGTTATAGCGATCTCTCTTATCCTCGTGGCCTTCATATTCTTTTCAGATCAGGTACTCAACTGGCTGATCAAGCAATTCATTAATTAAACTCGGGCGGAAAAGCAATTGAGCGCAAACTGGTACATACTTCATGTTCTGACAGGCGAAGAGGTCAAAACAAAGGAATTCCTCGAAAGCGAGATCGACAGGCTGGGTTATAAAAATGAGATAGCGGAGATTTTCGTACCTTCAGAGGAAGTCGTTCAGATGAGGAACGGAAAGAAGGTTAAAAAGATCAGACTTTTCTATCCGGGCTATCTTTTTATAAACTGTCATCTGAGCAAAACAGTTGAACATTTCCTTATGAGCAATTCAAAAGTGCTTAATTTTGTCGGACCGAAAAACTCTCCTCAGGAACTTTCCAAGAAGGAAGTGGAAAGGATGCTCGAAAAAGCAAAAGCATCGATCGGAAAAGAGAAAGTAGAGAATATCTATAAGGTTGGCGATTTCGTCAAGATAGTTGACGGACCTTTCACTGATTTCAGCGGGATCATAAGCGAAATAAATGAAGAAAAACAGAGACTGAAAGTAATGGTCACTATCTTCGGAAGAAGCACTCCGGTGGATCTTGACTTCCTTCAGGTAAAATATGAATAACGAATTAAATTAAAGGCGCGTATTATGGCAAAAAAGATCATAGGTTTTATCAAACTTCAGTTACCTGCAGGCGTTGCAACACCGGCTCCACCGGTTGGACCTGCACTCGGACAGAAGGGTGTGAACATCATGGAGTTTTGTAAAACATTCAACGCCAGGACTCAGGACAGAAAAGGGGACATCATTCCGGTGGTGATCACTGTTTATCAGGATAAGTCTTTCACATTCATAATGAAGACTTCACCCGCATCTGTACTTATCAGAAAGGCGTTAAAACTTGACAAAGGTTCTCCCGAGCCTAACGTAAAGAAAGTGGGAACTATAACTCAGGAACAGCTAGAGGAAATAGCCCAAAAGAAAATGGAAGACCTGAACGCAAATGACCTTCAGGCAGCGGTGAACATTATTGCCGGAACCTGCAGAAGTATGGGCGTAATAGTTAAGAAATAACTAAAGATAGAAGTCGGAAAGCGCGCTATTGCCGGAGCGCAGACCGTCCGTTGCCTTAAACACAGACAGAGGAAACAGAATGAAAACAACAAAAAGAATAACCAAGATGCTCGAGACAGCTTCACAAAGAAGGGACCTGAATTATCAGGAAGCAGTGAAGATCTGTAAAGCAAACGCTACGGCCAAGTTTGACGAGACAGTCGAGGTTGCGGTAAATCTGGGCGTTGACCCCAGACATGCAGACCAGATAGTCAGAGGAGTAGTGTCGCTTCCGAACGGAACAGGTAAGGAAGTCAGAGTTCTCGTTTTTGCGATGGAAGAAAAAGCTAAAGAAGCTTTGGCGGCCGGAGCAGATTACGCAGGTTTTGAAGAGTATGTAACAAAGATCACCGAAGGCTGGACTGACATAGATGTGATCATTGCCACTCCCGACATGATGGCCAAGATAAGCCGTCTGGGAAAGGTTCTCGGACCAAGGGGCCTTATGCCTAACCCCAAAAGCGGTACGGTGACGAACGATGTAGCTCAGGCCGTCAAAGAGGTAAAAGCTGGTAAGATAGATTTCAGAACAGAGAAGAAAGGGATAGTTCATGTGGGCATCGGAAAAGCCTCGTTCACCGAAACTCAGATCGAAGAAAACCTTATCGAATTCATAAAGAAGATCGTAAGTCTGAAACCGTCTGCATCGAAAGGAACTTATCTGAAAAAAATAACTTTATCATCAACTATGGGTCTCGGCTATGAGATAGACAGGAATTCGATCATGGCTGTGATCGTATAAGCAGGACCTTACGGGAATTCACTTTATCGGAGAATAAAATGACTGAAGGAACAATAACAAAACAACAGACAATCGAGAAACAGGCCGTGATCGATGAGATCAGGAAGAAGCTGGAGTCATCGTCTGCCTTTTATGTGACAAAATACGACGGTATCAATGTTGAGAAGATATCCAAGTTAAGGCGAGATCTGAGATCTTCCAACTCGGAGATGAAAGTGTTTAAGAACACTCTTGTCGTAAAAGCTCTTCAGGGATCGCAATATCTGTCGGATTTTGAGAACATCCTGAAAGGACCGAACTCGATAACTTTTGCGTATGACGACCCCGCTTCGCCTGCAAAGATACTTTTCGCATTTGCGAAACAGAATGCGGCAATGGAGATAAAGGGCTGTCTGTTTGAGAATCAGTTCTACGGCGCAGACAAGATGTCCGTCATCAAAGATCTGCCTACAAGAGACGCACTGCTCTCAATGCTGGCAAACGTTATAAATGAGCCTATGTCTAAAGTAGCGCGTATAGTTGATGCTCTTAGGCTTTCAAGGGAAAATAGTTAAATAATAATAAATAAAATTGTACCGGAGGATTTCGTGCAAGAAATACTAGACAAATTGGAAAAAATGACAGCAATGGAGCTGTCAGAGCTTGTTAAAGCGATCGAGGAAAAATTCGGAGTAACAGCAGCTGCGCCAACAATGGTAGCAGGAGCCGGAGCTGTAGCTGAAGTGGCAAAAGAAGAAGAAAAAACAGATTTTGACGTTATTCTTCTTTCTTCCGGAGACAAAAAGATCCAGGTTATCAAGGTTATCAGAGAGATAACGGGTCTTGGACTTAAGGAAGCAAAAGCTCTTGTTGATGAATGCCCTGGCACAGTAAAAGAAGCTGTTCCTAAAGATGAAGCAATGAAAATCAAAGCTCAGATCGAAGAAGCCGGCGGACAGGCGGACCTTAAATAGGACTGTAAGAGGAATTATGCAGAGGAAGTTATTCTTTGAACAAGGAATAACTTTTTCTGTCTTATTTGGGTTGTGCGCATCAGGAAACAAGTTTCGCGGACGGGATAATACTAAAATCGAGCGTAATATGTTCATTAAACAAAGACCTAAACATAACGGATAAAATGCGTATGTTGGGTTTTTTTTATTTTTATACGCTGAAGTCCTTTAACAAAAAAGTAAAAGGGAGGACTAAATTTGAAAAAGAACGAGAATAAAAGGATAAGTTTTTCAAGGATTGAGGAAGTTCTTGAAATGCCGAATCTGCTGGATCTCCAGGTTCACTCCTTCGATCAATTCATTCAGAAAAGCGGTAAAGCCGGCAAAAAAAGGAATTCCGGTCTTCATCAGGCTTTTAAGAACACTTTCCCGATAACTGATACAAGGGAAAAATACCTGCTTGAATATATTGACTATTCAGTCGGACAGCCGAAATATTCTGTAGTAGAGTGTCAGGAAATAGGAACTTCCTACAATGCTCCATTGAAAGTCAGGCTCAGACTGTCAAAGAAAGCGGACGGTTCCGACGAATATCAGCAGACAATAGAATCCGAAACATATTTCGGAACTGTGCCTATGATGAGCCAGAAAGGTACATTCATTATAAATGGAGCCGAAAGGGTAATCGTTACTCAGCTGCACAGATCACCGGGAGCTTTTTTCTCATCAAGAGTGCACCCTAATTCGACCACTCTTTTCTCCGCGAAGATAATACCTTTCAGGGGTTCATGGCTCGAATTCGAAACAACGATAAATGATTCGATGCAGGTATATATCGACAGGAAAAAGAAATTTCCGGTAACTATATTTCTAAGAGCACTCGGTTTTTCTTCCGACGAAGAAATTTTCGGAATGTTCGATCTTTACGAGAAAGTAAAGCTGAACAAGAAAAGCCCCGCCGATCTTGCAGGCAGAATTCTCTTCAAAGAAATAGTCATCCCCGGTTCAAAGAGTACCGAGAAAGGTCAGTCGGGTCAGCCCGTAATTCTTCCAATGGGAACAAAACTTACTTCGGTGCAGATCGAATCTGTTGTCGAGTCCGGTGTGGCTTCAATGACTCTCGTCAACGCTAAGGACAGGCTTAAGTTCAATGTTCTTTTAAATACTATCAACAAAGACATTACCGCTAATCAGGATGATGCACTGATGTATATATATGAGCAGCTCAGGTCTACCGAATCTCCGGATATTGAGACTGCGCGCAAGCATTTTGAAAGGATGTTCTCTGATGACAAGAGATATGATCTGGGAGATGTTGGAAGATACAGGATCAACCAGAAAATGGGGCACAGAACTGAAGGGCTTCTTGCGTATTTTAAGAAAATGAACAAGAAGAAAAGTGTCAGACTTAAAGTCGGTTCCGAAAATTATCAGCTCATACCCGTAGAAAAGGTCATTAAGGCTCTTGAGAAAAGCAAGGATTCTGAAAAAGACGATATTTTTAAAATGGTACAGGAGACTTATTTCGAGACGGTCCTTATCACGGATTACGATATAATGTCGATAGTTCAGGAAGTACTTGAAATTAAGAACGGTAAAAGAATAGTTGACGATATAGATCATCTCGGTAACAGAAGGATCAAGACCGTCGGCGAACAACTTGCGAACCAGTTCGGCATAGCTTTGTCCAGAATGAGCAGGACCATCAAGGAAAGAATGTCACTGGCAAAACCGGAAGAAGAGCTTGCTGTAGCTGACCTCATTAACATTAAAACGCTTGCGAGCGTACTTAATGCGTTCTTCGGAACTAACCAGCTTTCGCAGTTCATGGATCAGGTCAACCCTCTTGCTGAGATAACTCACAAAAGAAGGCTTTCGGCACTTGGCGCGGGAGGTCTGACAAGAGACAGGGCCGGTTTCGAGGTTCGTGACGTTCACTATACCCATTATGGCCGTTTATGTCCGATCGAAACGCCTGAGGGTCCGAATATCGGTCTTATTTCCTCGCTAGCATCTTATGCGAGAGTGAACGATATGGGTTTCATTGAGACTCCGTACCGAAAAGTTAAAAAAGGTAAAGTGACCAACGATATAGAATACCTGACCGCTGACGAAGAGGACAGGAATATAATCGCCCAGGCGAATGCGCCGATCGATGAAAAAGGGAATTTTATGAGACCGGAAACCATCCTGACAAGATACAGAGGTGACTTCCCGATCTCGACGAGTGATAAAGTAAACTATATGGACTGTACTCCTACTCAGGTGGTTTCAGCGGCGGCAAGCCTCATACCTTTCCTGGAGAATGACGACGCCAACAGGGCTCTGATGGGTTCGAACATGCAGAGACAGGCGGTTCCGCTTCTGCAGACGGAAGCTCCGATCGTAGGTACGGGTATGGAGAAAAAAATAGCCAAAGATTCAAAAGCCATGGTCGAGTCAACAGTGGAGGGTATTGTTGCAAGAGTCGATGCCAAAGGCTGTACAGTTAAAGTGACTAAAAAGACAGAACCGAAAGATCCTGATGAAGTGTATTACAGATTCGTGAAATTCTTCAGGACCAACCAGGATACATGTATAAATAACGTTCCGCTTGTTGAAGCCGGCGATAAAGTCAAACCCGGAGATGTTCTCGCGGACGGCGCGGCAACGGAGAGCGGCGAGCTCGCGCTGGGCAAAAATGTCCTTGTTGCTTATATGTCATGGAACGGATACAATTTTGAAGACGCCATCATTTTAAGCGAAAGGATGGTAAGAGAGGATATTTTCACCTCACTTCATATAAAGGAATACGAAACCAGCGTCAAGGAAACAAAGAGAGGCGAGGAAGAGCTTACAAGAGAGATACCCAATGTGAGCGAGGAAGCGACGAAGAACCTTAACGACAACGGTATTATCAGGATCGGCGCTGAAGTTTATCCCGGCGATATACTTGTCGGCAAGGTCACTCCCAAGGGAGAGGTCAACCTTACTCCCGAAGACAAACTTTTGAAAGCTATTTTCGGGGAAAAAGCAGGTGAAGTTAAAGACGCTTCTCTCAGGGTGCCTCCCGGAGACAAGGGCATCGTTATAGAAACAAAAGTATTTTCCAGAAAAAAGAAAGATTCATCGCGCAAAAGCAAAGAAAAAGACGAGATGAAGAAGCTGAAAAAGAAATACGATGACGATCTTTCTCTGCTCGAACTGGAAAGGTCTTCAGAACTTTACGCAATATTAAAAGATAAAAGCATTACCGCCGATATTGTGTGTCTTCAGAAAGAAAGAGGAACGAGAGTGGTTGTTTTGAGCAAAGGCGAAAAAATAAACCAGAAGACTTTCCTTAAACTTAATATTGAAGATTCTAATATCCCTACCGACTGGACGGATGATGACTCGGTCAATGAGAAGATCAATGATATAATTAATAATTATTCGATGGTGGTTGATCAGCTCAATGTTGACTTTCAGAGGGACAGACAGCGTCTCCTTTACGGCGACGAACTTCCCCCGGGAATAATCCAGCTTGTAAAATGCTACATCGCAAAGAAGAGAAAGATCCAGATCGGCGACAAAATGGCCGGAAGGCACGGGAACAAGGGTATTGTATCCAGAATAGTTCCCGTTGAAGATCTGCCTTATCTGGAAGACGGAACTCCAGTTGATATCATTCTGAATCCTCTCGGCGTGCCATCGAGGATGAATCCCGGACAGATCTTCGAGACCAACCTCGGATGGGCTGGAAGAACACTCGGAGAGAAATATTCTACTCCTGTGTTCGACGGCGCTACGCTTGAGGATGTGAAAGGAAAGCTGAAACAGGCAAATCTGCCTTACTCGGGAAAATCTATCCTTTACGACGGACTCACAGGCGAGAGATTCGCTCAGGAGATCACGGTAGGCGTGACATACATGCTCAAACTGTCTCACCTTGTTGAAGACAAACTTCACGCAAGATCGATCGGTCCTTACTCGCTTATAACCCAGCAGCCTCTCGGAGGAAAAGCTCAGTTCGGAGGTCAGAGGTTCGGAGAGATGGAGGTATGGGCGCTTGAAGCATACGGAGCTGTTCATATTCTTCAGGAAATGCTTACCTATAAATCCGATGATGTTACGGGAAGGACAAAAGTTTATGAAGCGATCGTGAAGGGTCTGGAGATACCAAAACCGGGTATACCTGAAGCCTTCAATGTTCTTATAAAAGAGCTTTATGGTCTGAATCTTGATGTTAAACTCGAATGATGTTTTTTCATCAGTAAAAATTCAAACCGGCAGGTATTAAAAACAGGAGTTAAGAATGCCAAGATTGCGTCAGAGAGATATTTTACACAAAGCTTTTTCAAAGTTCACCATCAAGCTGCTTTCAAGCGAAGAAGTGCTTAAGACCAGTAAAGGTGAAGTTACTAAAGCTGAAACTGTAAATTACAGAACATATAAACCCGAAAAAGACGGTCTTTTCTGCGAAAGGATCTTCGGCCCTCAGAAGGATTGGGAATGTTCATGCGGAAAATACAGAGGATCAAGATATAAGGGAATAGTTTGCGACAAATGCGGCGTAGAAGTAAACCGCAGAAGCGTGAGAAGGGAGAGGATAGGTCACATAAAACTTGCGGTACCGATAGTTCACATCTGGTTCTTCAGATCGCTGCCTTCAAAGATCGGTAACCTTCTTGATTATACAGTTAAGACGCTTGAACAGATCATATATTATGAAAAATATGTGGTTATCAAACCGGGAAGGATCATTGCCGATTATCAGCTGCTGACAGAAAGATATTCTAAAACTTATCTTGAAAAATATCACAAATTCATTACTGAACTTGAAAAGCTCCTCTATCTTTCGATAAAAGACGACACGCAGAGAGATCAGATAAATGTAGTTCTTAAAGAATTTTATGCAAATTTTGAAGAAAAGCCTGAAGTTAAAAAGATATTCGAGACGCTGAACGAGAAAGTTAACGAAATGCTTGAAATGATAGAAAGGTTCGTTGTCGAGAAGTACAGGGAAAAAGATATTCGCGAGAGAGTTTATGCGATCCTGTATGACGACTATGACTTCATGGAGCCGGTTTCGTCGTTCATCGATCATGATAAGGATATTCAGTCGATACCTGTCAAAGAGAAAAAGGATGTCAGCAGGTTCGACAACCTGATAAAGGATGTCGCCAACCTTAAGTTCATGAGTATCGTGAAGGATATCAAATACAAATCCCTGATGTCTGAAAGCGATTATAACTCAGTTATTGAAAAAGTTGAAAAATACGATAATGATTATTCCGGCGAAGAGAATTTCAGAGCTGAGATAGGTGCTGAAGCAGTAAGGCTTCTCCTGAGAGAAATTGACGTTAAGCAGATGTCATCGGAAATGAGAAAGAGGATCGAGACAGAAAAATCTGAACAGAACAAGCTGGATATCCTCAAAAAGCTTAATGTCGTTGAGTCGTTCAAGAACAATATGGAGTACAACAAACCTGAATATATGGTCCTCGATGTGATCCCCGTTATACCTCCTGAGCTCAGACCTCTTGTCCCTCTGGAAGGCGGAAGGTTCGCTACATCAGACCTGAATGACCTTTACAGAAGGGTCATAATCAGGAACAACAGGCTTAAGAAAATGCTTGAAATAAAAGCTCCCGAGGTCATAGTCAGGAACGAAAAAAGAATGATCCAGGAAGCAGTGGATTCTCTTTTTGACAACGGAAGAAAGAACAACGTTGTGAGAAGCGACGGAAAAAGGGCCTTAAAATCGCTTTCCGATTCTCTGAAAGGAAAACAGGGAAGGTTCAGAAGCAATCTTCTTGGAAAGAGGGTTGATTATTCATGCCGTTCGGTAATTGTAGTCGGGCCGAAGCTGAAACTTCACCAGTGCGGGCTCCCAAAGGAAATGGCTCTTGAACTTTACAAACCTTATCTGATAAGAAAACTTATTGAATATGATCCGAACGTAACTACGATCAAGAACGCAAAAAAAGAGATAGAAAAGGGAACCGACAAAGTCTGGGAACTTCTCGAAGGTCTGGTTGATGCGCACCCCGTTCTTCTGAACAGGGCTCCGACACTTCACAGACTGGGTATTCAGGCATTTCAGCCGGTACTTATAGAAGGTAAAGCTATACAGCTTCATCCTCTGGTCTGTAAGGCTTTCAACGCCGACTTTGACGGTGACCAGATGGCCGTTCACCTTCCGCTTTCGCCTGAGGCAAAACTCGAGGCAAGGCTGCTGATGCTGGCTTCGCACAACCTTCTCCATCCTGCTACAGGCAGGCCGATAACTTATCCGACCCAGGATATGGTCCTCGGTATCTATTATATGACTAAAAGGAATATGGATAAGGAAAAAAATCCGAAGATATACTCGAGTATCGATGAGATAATGATGGCTATTGATTTCAAAGTTATCAATTATCATACTGACATCAAATATCTTTTCAGAAATGAATTTATCGATACAACGCCGGGAAGAGTTCTTTTCAACGAGGTTCTTCCAAAAGAGATGACTGAGAATAAATTCTTCAATGAACTCATGGTCAGCTCTCAGGTGGAGAAGATAATTGAGGAGGCTATCGAAAAGGTCGGGTTCAGTCAGACGGCACTATTCCTTGACAGACTAAAAGATTTCGGTTATCACTATGCGACAAAATCAGGCATATCGATCGGTCTGGACGATTTTGTGATCTCGCCGCTTAAGGATAAAGTCCTTAAAGCTGCCGAGAAAAAAGTCGAAGCGATCAAAGATTCCTACGCTGAAGGTCAGATAACAGAAACTGAAAGGTACAACAAAGTCGTCGACGAATGGACGAAAGCCACCAACAAGATCGAAAATGACATGTACGACAACCTCAGGCTCGATAAAGGCGGTTTCAATCCTGTATTCATGATGATGGATTCAAAAGCGAGGGGATCAAGAACTCAGATCAAGCAGATTTGCGGTATAAGGGGGCTGATGCAGAAACCGCAGAAGAATATCGAGGTTTCGTCAGACTCCGTTATCGAGAATCCGATCAAAACAAATTTTATTGACGGACTTTCCATTCTCGACTACTTCATATCTACTCACGGCGGAAGAAAAGGACTCGCGGATACAGCTCTGAAAACTGCTGACGCCGGATATCTGACCAGAAAACTTGTCGATGTCTCGCATGATGTCGTTGTTACAGAAGAAGACTGCCATACCATTATGGGCATTGAGATATCAGACCTTAAAGAAGGCGACAAGGTACTCGAGAACTTTGAAGACAGGATATACGGCAGGGTACTCGCGGAGGATGTGGTGGATTTCAGCGAAGATCCGAACGGTGAAATTATCTACGAAGCCGGCACTCTTGTTGACAAGGCAGTCGCAAAGAAGATAGTCAATCACAACATCGAAAAAGTTAAAATAAGGTCGGTTCTCACCTGTGAATCGAAAAAAGGCATCTGCGCAAAATGTTACGGACAGAATCTTACTACAAGAAAACTCGTTTGCGTAGGGGAGGCAGTGGGGATCATAGCTGCTCAGTCGATCGGAGAACCGGGAACTCAGCTGACGCTTAGAACTTTCCATGTCGGAGGCTCGGCCGATATCGCTACAATAAAATCTGAAGAGTTCGCGAAATATGACGGTCATATCGAGTTGAGGGATGTTGAAACTGTTCAGTATGAGAAATCCGATGTAGTTATAAGAAGGAACGGCGTTATAAGGCTTATAGACGATTTTGGAAAAGAAGTTATGTCCGAGAAAATACCTTACTCTGCGACCCTTCTGGTAAAAGATAAAGATAGAGTCGAAAAAGGTCAGCCGCTCTACAAATGGGATCCTTACAGCTATGTGATCCTTTCCCATAAATCAGGAAAAGTAAAATTCAAAGATATTGTAGAAGGCAGCACGTTCAAGACATCTTTCGACGAAAAGATCGGTCAGAAATACAAAGTAATGATCGAGCCGAAAGAAAGAACGCTAAAACCTACCATCTTCATTCTGGACAAGAACGGTAACGAGATAGCCAAATATCTTCCTCCTTCAGGCGGTGCTCTTCAGGTCGATGACGGGGACAAGGTAAAGGCGGGACAGGGACTGATCAAAATGCAGAGAAGCCAGGGAAAGACAAAGGATATCACCGGCGGTCTGCCCAGGGTCAGCGAATTATTCGAAGCGAGAGATCCAAAAGATCCAGCCATCCTGTCAGAAATAGACGGTGTTGTAAGATACGGTGACTTTAAGGGAACATCTCAGATCATTATGGTTGAAGATCTCAACGGCAATGAAGTCAGGACATACAGCGTTCCCAGAGGAAAGCACATACTTGTTCATGACGGCGATATAATATATGCGGGAGAGAAACTTACTGAAGGGTCTATCAAACCTGACGATATCCTGCACATTCTGGGTACGACGAGAGTACAGCATTTCCTTGTTAATCAGATCCAGGAAGTTTACAGAGGATCAGGTGTGAACCCGAATGACAAGCACATCGAGGTGATCGTAAGGCAGATGCTTCAGAAAGTTCAGATAGTAAATCCGGGCGACACATCTTTCCTTGAGGGCGATAAGGTAAGTAAATTCGTACTTTCAAGAAAAAATTCCGATCTTTACGATAAGATCATCGTGGTCGACCCGGGAGATTCGAAATTCGAAGAAGGCGAAATGCTGATAACTTACGAAGTCGAGAACAGGAACAAGAAACTGGCTGATGAAGGTAAAAAACCGATAACGATCAGACCGGCAAGGCCTGCAACATACAAACCTCTTCTTTTAGGTATAACAGAAGCCGCTCTTCAGGTGGATTCATTTATATCTGCTGCTTCTTTCCAGGAAACGACCAAAGTACTGACGGATGCCGCTATCAAATCATCTACTGATTATCTGGAAGGTTTGAAGGAAAATGTTATCATGGGTAACCTGCTGCCGTGCGGAACAGGGCTAGCCAAATACAACTATCTCAAGGTCAGGAACAAGTTCGAAGAGGAGATAGAGGAGGAAGAAACGGCAAGAATAAACTTCAGGGACTGATCCCTTGCCTGAAAAGTGATAAAAGTCGCTTGACAAGAAATTGAAATAACCTTATATTTGACCCCGTACCGATTTTTGATGCCTTCTTAGCTCAGTCGGTAGAGCAAAGGACTGAAAATCCTTGTGTCCGTGGTTCAATTCCGCGAGGAGGCACCAGAAGATAAAAGGCTTTGAGAGATCAAAGCCTTTGTCTTTTCTTATAAAAAGGAGCTTTTAATGAATGTTCATAATCTCGATTGTATATTTAAGCCTAAAAGAATTGCGATCGTAGGTGTTTCCTCAAATCCCAACAGTGTAAGCGGCAAGGTTCTGACAAATATCGTTGCGGCAGGTTTTAAAGGCGTTGTATATCCTGTAAACCCCGATCATGAAGCCGTAATGGCTATGCCCTGCTTTCCTGATTTAAAAAGTCTGCCGAATAAACCCGATCTGGCTGTGATCTGTACTTCCGCATCAGAAGTCCCTGACAGGGTCAGAGAATGCGGAGAGGCCGGGATCGACGGATTGATAATTATGTCGTCGGGCTTCAGAGAAACGGGTTTGGAGGGCGAAAAGCTCGAGAACAGGGTGCTTGAGGAGAGATCGAAATTCAAGAATATGAGGATAATCGGGCCAAACTGTCTCGGTATCATAGTACCCGAGCTTGACCTGAATGTGAGTTTCGCGCCTGATTTTCCAAAAAAGGGAAATATCGCGTTCATCTCTCAGTCAGGGGCTTTATGCACATCCGTGCTGGACTGGGCGAACGAGGAGAAGATAGGTTTCTCCAGTTTTGTTTCGATCGGAAACACAATAGATGTAGATTACGGGCATCTGATAGACTATTTCGGCGAGGATGAGAGCACAAGATCGATAATTTTGTATATTGAATCAGTAACGGACGCCAGGAAGTTCATGACGGCCGCTAGAGCTTTCGCCCGCACAAAGCCGATCATCGTGTATAAGGCGGGAAGGTTCCCGGAATCAGCCGCCGTGGCGGCGTCTCACACGGGCGCGCTGGCTTCGGGCGACAATGTTTACGATGCCGCTTTCAGGAGGACAGGCCTCGCCAGAGTTAACGATATCGGGGAGATATTCGACTGCACTGAGCTGATAGCCAGGAACAAGATCCCGAAAGGCGCAAGGCTCGGCATCGTTACCAACGCAGGCGGTCCGGGCGTAATGGCGACCGACGCGCTGATAGGATCGAACGGGCAGCTGGCAAAGCTCGGCGACGAAACCCTGCAGCTGCTTAACGAGAACCTGCCGCCCGCGTGGTCCCACGGGAATCCCGTGGATGTCTTAGGCGACGCCAGGTCCAAACGGATAGCTAAAGCTGTAAAAATAGTCCTTGACGACAAAAATGTGGATGCTGTCCTTGTAATTCTCACTCCACAGGCCATGACCAACGCTGACACGACTGCCAGGGCTGTGGGGGAAATAGCTTCGGCGACAAGAAAGCCTGTTCTGGCTTCGTGGCTGGGCGGGAAGAACATGAAGGAGGGTCTGAAGATCCTTAACGAATTCGGTGTTGCGGCATACAAGAC
>JAQVNT010000228.1 GCA_028702975.1 Candidatus Delongbacteria bacterium | reverse complement strand
TATCGGCGACTTTTAAAGGCATACCGCTCAGTTTGACATCCCTTCCGTCAGGTGATGAAGCCGTAACCTGACCCGGGAGAGTTGTTGGAGCCATCTGGCCGCCTGTCATACCGTATATAGCGTTGTTGTAGAAGAATACGGCTATGTTCTCGCCTCTGTTGCAGGCGTGAAGAGTCTCTGCGAGTCCGATCGATGCAAGGTCGCCGTCTCCCTGGATGGTAAAAACCGCGTGGTCGGGAAGTACTCTTGATATTCCTGTCGCCAGAGCGCAGGCCCTTCCGTGAGCGGCTTCCTGAAAATCGCAGTTAATATAATCATATGCGAACACTGCGCAGCCTACCGGCGCTACTCCGATGATCCTGTCCTGAATACCTTTTTCGTCTATGACTTCCTGTATCAGTTTTTCAAGAGTCCCGTGAGCGCAGCCCGGGCAGTAGTGCATGTCTTTCTTCTGAAGATTGGGCTTTTTCCACACAACTTCAAATTCCTGACCGTTCTTAGTTATTGTATCACTCATTATGTTAAGCTCCTGTAGTTTAGATTTTATTACGATTTATTTGCCCAGCATTTTTTTTGCTTTTGCAATAATTTCATCGGTCGAAAGTACAATACCGCCTGTTTTTCCGTAATGTTCAACCGGTATCTTACATTCAACAGCCAGCTTGACATCCTCGATCATCTGCCCTACACTCATCTCTATCGAGAGGTAAGCTTTGACCTTCTTTGAGTATTCATTAATGATCTTGGTCGGGAAAGGCCAAACTGTTTTTGGTCTGATAAGCCCGACTTTCAGTCCCTGCTCTCTGGCAAGATCTACAGCCTTTTTAGCTATTCTGGATGAAAGTCCGTAGGCAATAAAACCAACTTCGGCGTCTTCCATGTGATACAGTTCGTAATCGACCTCGTTCTCTTCGATCTTTTTGTACTTAGCCTGAAGCTCGTTATTCTTTGCTTCCATTCTCTCAGGCTCAATGAAAAGAGAGGTTATCTGAACGGGTTTCCCTCTTTTAGAAACTCCGCCGTTTGAAGCCCATGTAGAATCGAATTGAGGTTTTTTGTAATCTTCCTTAAATTCAACAGCTTCCATCATCTGTCCCAAAGCTCCGTCCGACAGAATAAGTACAGGATTGAGATATTTCTCCGACAGATCGAATGCCTTGTATACCATATCAGCGGTTTCCTGAACTGAATTGGGAGTAAGCACTATAAGTCTGTAATCGCCGTGTCCGCCGCCTTTGACAGCCTGAAAATAATCACCCTGGGAGGGCTGTATAGTTCCAAGCCCCGGGCCTCCCCTCTGTACGTTAACGAGAACACAGGGTATCTGAGCGCAGGCAATGTATGATACTCCTTCCTGCATTAGTGAAAAACCTGGAGATGATGTAGAAGTCATGATCCTTTTTCCGCAGCCTCCGGCTCCGTAAACCATGTTGATCGCGGAAACTTCGCTCTCTGCCTGTACATAGGCTATGCCTTTGCGGGGCAGCCACTTGGAGAAGTACTCAAGAACTTCGCTCTGGGGTGTGATCGGATATCCGAAATAACCGTCTATCCCGGCTCTGATCGCAGCCTCGGCCAAAGCTTCATTCCCTTTCATCAAATATTTTTCAGCCAATTTTGACCTCCGTATTTTAATAAATTATTGTTTTTTTGCTCTATAGACAGTTATTACGCTGTCCGGGCAGATCTGAGCGCAGTTTCCGCATCCGATGCATTCCTCATTTACCATTATTGCATAATAATAGCCCTTATCGTTGGTCACCTTACTGTAACCGATCACGCTTTTCGGACAAACCGTAGCGCACAATTGACAGCCTTTACATTTCTGGACGTCAACTTCGATAAAACCTTTGATAGCCATTTTTCCTCCGTTATTTTAATTAATTAGCATATTTCAAGCATAGACGCATAGAAATTGATATTAACTCAATTATTGACTAAAATCAAGAATTTTTTTAACAAATGTTTTCCCCGAATTATTATTACTTCATTTAAATTGCACCGGTAAAAATGTCTTTTTCTTTTTTCTTTGCAAAAGCGGCCGGATTACCTTATTTTTCACTTAATTGGCGGGAAAGAAGCCTCAAATGCAGGATAAAAGATGATCCGACACTTCAAAAATATCTGGAAAAAAGATATAACCAAGATCGTTACACTTCTGTTTTTCGTTCTTCTTCTTGCCGCTTTACTTTACAACAATTTCGAAAATGATATAATATCACTTTTTGACGCGGTTTACTTCGCAGTCGTTACCGTAAGCACCGTCGGATACGGGGACATTACAGCCAAAACTGTTCCGGGAAGGCTTGTTTCGATATTTCTGATATTTTCGGGCATGATACTTATTTCTTCATTTACAGCTACCATGTCGTCCATACTTATTTCAAAAAAATTAAAAGAAGGCCAGGGGGTGAGTTCTATCAAAGGGAAAAATTTTGTCGTTATGTGCGGCTGGAACTGGAAGGCGGAGTCTCTGATTACCTCTCTTGTTCATTCGGGACTTAAAAATGTAATTCTGATCAATGATTCCGACCCGTCACAGATCAATGCCGTCATTGAGAAATTCGCCGATGTCAACATAAAGTTCATAAAAGGCGACTTCACAGATCTCAACATTCTCAGCAAAGCGAATCTGGAGCACTCAAAAGGAGTGATCATAGTTCCTGACAGCTCCATTTCATCTTCTCAGGGAGCCGACGAGAAAACTGTTTTCGCGACCATGACCATCAAATCAATATCGGAGAAGATCAAAGTACATGTTCAGCTTTTGAGGAACGAGACCGTGCCCTATATACAGCGAGCAAAGGCCGATAATTATTTCATTTCGGACAACACGATCCCGTTCTTTCTTACTTCCGCGATCGCTCATCCCGGTATCACCGATGTAATGAATAAAATAATGACCTTCGACGATGAGGACTGCATGGCGTCGGCTGAGATACCTAAAGAGTATGTCGGCAGAACTTTCGGAGAGCTCTCGTCTTATTTCCGGACAAAGTCCGGTTCGATACTGTTAGCTCTTGTTCAATTCCAGGATGTGCTTGAAATGAAAAATATAGATTCGAGGGACAACAGCTCTATAGACGCATTTATAAAACGAAAATTCGAAGAGGCCGGCAGACTGACAAAGGATCTCGATAAAAAGAAAATAATGCTAAATCCCGGTGATGACTATGTGATTAAGAATTTCGAGATGGCCGTACTTATACAGAAAAAATCTTTCAAATAAACCGTCGGAGAAATTCAAAATGGGCCCGATAAAAGAAAATACGCTGTTCGCGAACCTTGATGACAGCCAGATAGAATATGTTTTAAAGTTTGCGGCCGAAGTCCGATTCCGGTCAGGCGTGATTATTACGAATAGCTGTTAAATCAGCTAAGACTTGAGGCAACTAAATCTAGAAGCACGAAAGCTTAAGGAGAGACAAAGATTAACGATAGATAATCCACACTATCGTTGATCTACAAATCATTTTCTCTCATATCCTTCGTTATGCAAAAGCTCTTTTATA
>JAQVNT010000227.1 GCA_028702975.1 Candidatus Delongbacteria bacterium | reverse complement strand
GGACCTACCTGCGACAGTCAGGATATAATGTATGAGAACACTGCATACAAATTTCCTCTGAACCTCGCGATAGGGGACAGGCTGTACTGGCTTACCACCGGCGCATACACTTCCAGTTACAGCGCAGTAGAATTCAACGGCTTTCCGCCATTACAAACATACTACCTGAAATAATTAAGGAAGAGGCGCAGTAATGCGCCTCTTTGATATAATGAAAAAAATTAAGATAATTACGCTCGGCTGCGACAAGAATCTTGTTGACAGCGAAGTTATAGCCGGCGTTCTTTCCGATAAATACGAAATATCTCCGGATTTCGAAAGCGGCGAAGCCGTACTGATCAACACATGCGGATTTATCGGCGATGCCAAAAAGGAATCGATCGATGCCGTTCTTAACGCTATCGAGGATAAGAAGAACGGTAAGTTTAAAAAGGTCTTCCTGACAGGCTGCCTGATCCAGCGTTATTTCAAAGAGCTCAAGAAAGAATTCAAAGAAGCTGACGGTTTTTTCAGGCTCGGAGAAGTTCAGAAGATCGCTGATTCTTTGGGTGTTGAAAATTCGGATCAAAAAAACCCTTTCTGTTCAAGGATAGCTCTTGAACACGATCACATAGCTTATATAAAAATAGCTGACGGCTGCGACCATAAATGCTCATATTGCGCCATACCCGGAATAAGAGGCAGGTACAGGTCAAGAAGCATAAATTCCATAATGGAAGAGGCAGAAACGCTTCTTTCAGGAGGCCGTGTAAAAGAGATAATTCTCGTGGGGCAGGAGATAAGTTCATACGGAAAGGATATTAAGATCAGGTCCGGTATAAATGAGCTTTTGAAAGAATTGTCCGGACTGTGCGGGAATGAAAGATGGATAAGACTTCTTTATACTCATCCGCCTGTTGTAAAGAAAGATTTTATTGAGACTGTTGCGGCTCACGATAATATATGTAATTATTTAGATTTTCCCGTCCAGCATACAGAAACGGCGATACTTGGAATGATGAAAAGGGGAGATTCTGCCCAAAAGATCATTTCAAATATAAAAATGATGCGCGGGATCATTCCTGATATAGCTGTAAGAACATCGATCATAGCGGGGTTTCCAGGCGAAAGCAGAAAAATCTTCAACTCGATGAAAAAACATATTTCAGAGATCCGTTTTGACAGACTCGGCGTTTTCCCTTATTCAAGAGAAGAAGGCACACCGGCGTTCGGCATGGGTGGTCAGATATCAAAAAGGACAGCTGTAAAACGGGCCGGCGAGATACTCGATCTTCAGAGAGAGATATCGTACGAAAAAAATCTCGAACTGACGGGGACTGTTCAGAGGGTGCTTATAGACCGCTGCGAGGGTGGAACATCATACGGAAGAACATACAGGGACGCTCCTGATGTTGATAATGAAGTAATTATTCACTCCGAACTGAAAGCAGGGGAGTTTTATAATATAAGAATTGACGATGTATCCGAGTACGAACTTTACGGGGCGAATTTGACCGAAAGGACTTTCCCGTCCTGAACAACGATTATCAGCCTGTCGCCTTCATAGAACATTTCATGAGACAGATGATCATAGACCTGACCCTGCTCGGTCCTCAGCAGAAGCTGCCAGCCTTCCCAAGTTACGACATCAGCGCTCAGATCGCCTTCAACGACTTTTGAACCGTCTTCAAATTCACCGACAAGAACACCTTTCTGGCCTATAACAGTGGCTATAAGAGTTCTGGTTGTGATCTCCTGAGGTCTGATCTCGGCGGAAGTACTGCATGATACGAATGTGAAAAATACCGCTGACATTGCAGCGAAGAATATTGCTTTTTTCATGATTTTTTCTCCTGATTAAGTTCCGAGTCGGGATGGCGAGATTCGAACTCGCGACCTTTTGCCCCCCAGACAAACACGCTAACCGGGCTGCGCTACATCCCGAACGGAAATCTTAGAATAGGTTATTTCAAGTTTTACTGTCGGGGTGAGAAGATTCGAACTTCCGACTTTTACGTCCCGAACGTAACGCGCTAACCGGACTGCGCTACACCCCGAATAAAACGGATTGTAAGGTAAAGTAAAAATTTATATTATTCAAGGAAAAAAACCAAAACTTTCGGTTATTTATTTTGCTATTGTCACGCATAATTTTTATATTACAGGAAATACAGGGATCAATATGTTCGTAGATTTTGTAAATATCACCGTTAAGTCCGGTAGCGGGGGAAAAGGAAAAGTCGCCTTCAGAAGAGAAAAATTCGTGCCGAGAGGGACACCGAACGGAGGAGACGGCGGCAGAGGCGGAGATATCATCTTCGAGGGTGATGTGAACATGAACACCCTTCTTGATTTTACGCTGAACAGGAAATTCATTGCCGAGAACGGTCACGACGGCGGTATGAACGATATGAGCGGGAAGGGCGGCAAGAGCATCGTGATCAAAGTGCCTCTTGGAACGGTCGTATCCGACAGTGAAACCGGAGAAATATACCTTGATGTCTCGGAAGACAAAAAACATTATTTGTTCCTGGAAGGCGGAAAGGGAGGATGGGGGAACGCTCATTTTAAGACCGCGACAAGGCAGGCTCCCAAATATGCCCAGGGCGGATTGAGCGGAGAAGAAAAGCATCTGATCCTCGAGCTTAAAGTTCTGGCCGATGTAGGACTTGTAGGTTTCCCTAACGCAGGAAAATCAACTCTTCTTTCAGTACTTTCCAACGCAAGGCCGAAAATAGCGGATTATCCGTTCACAACACTGTTTCCCAATCTCGGAATAGTTAAATATGAAAATTACAAAAGTTTCGTTATGGCCGACATTCCGGGGCTGATCAAAGGCGCAAGTGAAGGAAAGGGACTCGGTCTCAGATTCTTAAAGCATATAGAAAGAACAAAAGTTCTTGTTTACCTCATCACAGCTGATTCTGAGGATTATAAAAAAGATTTCAAAGTGCTTCAGAACGAACTTTTTACATACAGCGATATTATGCGGGAAAAGCCGTTCATTGTCATTATGTCCAAAAAAGACCTGCTTGAAAAACCGTATAAAGGGAAGTTTTTCGATCACAAGATATCGTCATTCAGCAACGAAGGACTTGAAGAACTTAAACTCATGATAGCTGAAAAGATAAAAGAGACTGAAACACCTGTTCCGGTCTGGGAAAGATAAAAAAAATCAAAATATATTAAGGGCGTGTCACGATTTGACACGCCCTTTGTGTTATTTTTCCAAAAAACATTGGAGGAAAAGTGACAGCGGATATGTTCAGAGAAATTCTAAAGCTTGAATCGGTGAAGAATATTACAAGTGCATCGATCAATAAACTTCTGTCGGCATGCAGAACAGCGGAAGAATGCAGGGAATTGCCGGATGAAGAACTTCAGATCAACGGGATATCGGTCAACGGGATAGTGAGCCTGAGGAAAGCCGTATTCGACGATTCTGTGTACCTCGATCAGATGGAAATGCTCAATAAGTTCCAGGATTACGGGCTGGTGACGGTATTTGACGAAGGCTACCCTGATAACCTGAAGAACA
>JAQVNT010000226.1 GCA_028702975.1 Candidatus Delongbacteria bacterium | reverse complement strand
ATCTCTTTATAGAACCTTTCCCTCCAGTCCTCGAACGGCTCCTGCGATATCCTGAGCGGCAGAACGAAATGTCTGAAAATATCATCGCCGTAAACATCCGAATATTTGAATTCCTTAGCCTTTAAGGCGATATCGACATTCTTTTTTATATACTCGGGTGTTAAGACCGCAAGATCATTGGGAGATGAGTGATCCAGTATGAATTTGATATAATCCGAAGTGCCTTTTGCCGAATAAAGTTCCAGAAGACTTTTTGCGTTCTTTCCGGAATATTTTTTTATCCTTTCCGCAGTATCCCCGAAAGCTGTAAAAACGATTGCAAGCAGAATTGCTGCCGATATTATATTCTTCATAATGATCACCTGTTTTTTATTATGCTAATACTATTAAATTTTAACGGTTTTAGCAAATAAAAAAGAGCCGCATATCGCGGCTCTTTTAAGACATATTTCAGATTATCGTTACCTTATGGTATAACCGAGTGTTATCATATGAGTTGAACTCAGATAACCCATGTGTTTCCAGGAGTAGTCTACTTTCATTCCCAGATTATTCATTTTGAAACCGAGCCCGAGGCTTGTTCCCATCCAGTTAATTCCGCTGTCCTCGTAGTTCAATTCAGGATCGGCCGGATCTGCGTTTTCGGGAAAATCAACCGAATCGTCTTTCATGATCCAGTATTCGTCATTGTCAATCTTTCTTCCTATTCTTGCGAAGAACATATCATTATATGAATACTCGCAGCCTAAAGTAACATACTCGGAATTGTCAGAAGGGTGAGCTGCTTCAGCTAAAGTAACGATCTTGTTTACCCCGTCATCCATCGCGGTATAACTCACACCGAAAACGAACAGCATCGGAAGAGGAGAATCCTCGTCCAAATATGTAAAGTTTGATCCGAAATGGCGTATAGACATCCCGAATATCAAAGATCTCCAGCCGGTATTATAGTACGTACCGACATCTCCGGCAAGAACAAATACACTTTCATCGGCCAGATTTTCATTTATCATCTTTAGTGTACCGCCGACGTAGAATTTAGGAGTGAGCATCTGCGCATAAGACAATCCTATCATAAGATCGCTTGCACCGAAAGTCCTTCCCGTTCCTTCAGGGTTTAACGGAGTTGTTTCGTCCATGTCACCGGTAGTAAGATATGCCACCTGGACCCCGGCAGACGCGTTCAGCATGGGCAGCGGATAAGTTCCCGCCATATATGTATACTGAACATCTGCAGCGTACATGTTGTATGAAGCGGCGAACTCCATGTTCTTTAAATTCATCATTCCCGACGGATTGTAGTAAAGACACGAAGCATCATCGGACAGACCGATAAAAGATCCGGCTAAAGCAGTAGCTCTGGCAGACACATCCATTTTCAGGAAAGTCATACCCGCAGTTCCGGCTTTGTCCTGCGCAAAAGAATCGATCGGCAGAAGTATCATCGCTAGCAGCAGAGAAAACAGCAGTTTTTTCATTTTTTACCTCTTTTTTTATTTCAATTTTTTATATTTCCTGAAAGAGACTATCCTGTGATAATACCTTGCAGCAAACATAAAAAATACCGGAGCGCTCAATAAGCGCTCCGGCCTTAAAATAATTATTTTGCCAGGATCATCTTTCTTGATTGTGATACGCCGTTAACAGTCAGTCTGCAGAAATAAATTCCTGAATTCAGATTGCTTCCGTCAAAATCGAAAGAATGTGTTCCTTTAGTCATTTTACTGTTGTAAATGGTCGCTACTTTTTCACCTTTGATGTTATAAACCATCAGGTCTACTTTTGAATCTTTATCCAGCGAGAATCTTATCTGTGTTGAAGGGTTGAACGGGTTCGGGTAGTTCTGAAGCAGTTCAAAACCTTCAGTGATAACAGCCTCTTCAGTTTCAATTCCGGTAATAGAATTTCCACTTATTTTCCAAACATGCAAAAACTGATTGAAGTCGTTTAAATCCGCCACCGGCTCCGTAGGATTTGCAAAATCGGCATACTGGTGTGCGCCATAAGTCTGGACTGTGTTTGTTGCTTGATCATATGTACCGTGATTTGCCAACACAAAACCCATCTCATGAAGTGAACTTGTTTTTGTAATGTTATAAACATACTTCTGTGTCCAGATTGGATAAGCAGGATCACCAGTCTCAAACTCAACTATTTTATCATAATCCCAACTCCATCCCCCGTCAATAGAAGTTGTAAAGAATGCGTCATCAAGAAAGTAACTTTCTTGTCCATACTCATTCACTACAGCTCTGCTTGTGGGTTTATCTATCCAATGCGCATAAACAACTTCTCCACCCTCATCAGTCGTTCCCGCATAACCAATAGACATCCAGTTCCTGTTTGTTGCTGTATATTCTATAAAATCCCATCCCAGATTCATGTCAACTACTGAGCCGATAAATTTTGCTTTTCCGCGCCATATAATTCCACTTTCGGTAATTTTACCTGTAAGATGGTAATATCCTGGTTTGTAACCTGAGTCTGTAGCAGAATATGAATAACCTGGGCTAGATGATGTTGCAGGAAACGCTTTTAAGATCACATGTACATTGTTATTCTCAGTAGCAATGTTAGAGAGGTTCCATGTTATGAAAGGATCATCCATATACAATACTTCAGTAGTGTCATAAATAGCCTGACCTAGAGAATCCACGCCAATTGAATCCCATGTTGTCAGCGTTTCGTTGTACCAGTCAAAGATGTCTTTCATTTCCAGCTGATAAAGCATATCTGGTGCAGGATATTGCCAGTTTGGCTGCCAGTCGCCTGTTGAATCGTCGCCGCCCCAGTTGGTAGTGAACATCCAGCTGAGTTTAGGATTCTGAGCATAAACAACTGAGTCCTGATCAATAACATCATCCACATCGTTTGCAATAGCCATGCAAACTCCATATCCGGTACCGTTGCCGTAAATGTCTTTTGCGTAAGCAACATGGAACTCGTTTATCGCTGTAATACCTACTGTATCATCCAAACCGTCGAATCTCAAATCCTGATAATCCGACCATACCCAGCTGTTAAGATCTGCAGGAGTCATTGATCTTCCGACGCAAACTGAATTAATTCCTCCGTCGATACCTTCATCAAGTCCGCCTTCTCCAAAAACCTGTGTCCAGTAGTAATATCCTGTTGCGGGATCATATACTACATCCGCTGTTCCGGTCCATGCTCCGGGGATCGATGCTCCGCCCTCGGTAGCTTCAAGTCTTTTTGGAGTAGCCCATGTCGACCAGTCCCATCCCCAAGTTGCGTCTGCTACAGTGTACATACCCCAGGACAATAAATCGTCAACTGTTTCAAAATCATTGAACTGACCAAAGAAATATCCGTTGATAAATTCGTTGGCGTTGGGATACCTTCCTCCGGGAACCGGTCCCCAGAACTGTGAAGCTGCGTAAAGCGTGGCTGTAAGACTGTTCATAGTAGCGCCTGTGAATTGTCCTATCATACCGCCGATAGTGCCGTAATATGTAGGGTTTGCCGCGTTTAGCTGTCTGTAGATCGATCCTACCATAGGTC
>JAQVNT010000225.1 GCA_028702975.1 Candidatus Delongbacteria bacterium | reverse complement strand
TATCGGAGAGCTTTTCACGGCTATATACTACCCCGAACGGATGAAAAGCGAGATCACAAAAAAGGCAAGTCATACAGATCTGTCACAGATAGACAATATCGTGGCGCATAATGAAATCGGCTATATGATGGCTAGAAAATGGCAGCTCCCGTCCATCTTTTCTTATATCTGCCTGAACCACAATAAACTAGAGTACCGAAAGTTCACATCTGAGTTTATCTATATAATTAATGCTATTGCGGTCTCAGACGCCATCGCCCTTGAACTGCTGAATTACGAGACTCCTTTTACCAACTCATGGGATGTGGGGCACTCTATATACAAGATAGGATTAAGGGAAGACGATATCTATACAGAATCCGGGATAATCGGAAATTCTGAAAAGAAAGTATTAAAATTACTCAACCTGTTCAATCTCAGATAGATCATCAATCTCAGGATTAAAGTCTTCGAGCATTTTTTTTATTTCCGCCGGTTCTTCAGATTCAAATATCCGTTTCTTCAGATTCTTTACGCCCGGTACGTTCCTGAAATAATTCTGGTACAATTTTCTCATTTCAAGCGTTCCTTTTCTTTCGCCCAGATATTGAACAGACAGATCGTAGTGCCTTATACACAGCCTTTTTCTTTCTTCAAAATTTATATCCGCTTCATAAGTGCCTATTCTCAACAGATCTTTGATCTGCCTGAAAATCCACGGGTTTTTTACCGCTTCTCTTCCGATCATAACACCGTCGCAATCAGTATATTCGAACATCCTGACAGCATCTTCCGGTTTAACAATGTCCCCGTTCCCGATAAGCGGGATCTTCAATTCACGCTTCAGCATCTTAATGTATTCCCAATCCGAAATACCTTTAAATTTCTGGACTTTGGTTCTGGGATGAAGCGTCATCATAGATATGCCTGACTCCTCAAATATCTTAGCTGTCTGAAAAATATTTATGCTCGAATCATCCCATCCGAGACGCGTCTTTGCGCTTACGGGGATCTTTACGGCTTGAACGACGCTTTCGCAAATCCTTGAAAGAAGCGGCAGATCTTTCAGGATCGCAGATCCGCTCCCGTGACCTGATACTGTAGGTGCGGGGCATCCAAAATTGATGTCTATCAGTTCCGGGCCGGCCTGTTCGATTATCTTTGCCGCTTCAGCCATATTTCCCGGTTTTTTACCGAAAAGCTGGATGGCGACGGGCCTCTCTTCAGAGAGTATTCTTATCTTGTCAAGCGTCTTTTTATTTTCGTATATCACAGCGTCAGAATTTACAAACTCAGTGAACATGAGATCAGCGCCTGTCTCTTTTATTATTAACCTCAAAGGGATATTCGTATATCCGTCCATTGGGGCAAGGATCAGAGGTCTGTCAAGCTTCAGAGAAAGTAAATTTATCATAATTTAATAAGGCTCACAAATTGCGAAACGGTTACGATATTTATATCCCGGGCATTCATCATTCTTTCAGATACTTTATTAAAATTATTTTCATCGGCGTCTATAATGATCAGAACATCCCTGCCGTCGGAAATACTGCTGAAGACCCTGTCAATTTCATAAGGATCTATGTCGTCTTTTAAATATACTGCTTCCTGAGCGCTGAATGGGACATTGTACTGAGCGCAAAGCAGAGCTGAATAGGATTCCTTTTGTTCAGTGTTTTCAATATAGAATAAATTTCTGCTGTTCAGATTCTTGATCAGAAAATCCATAGTATAAAAATCGCTTATCACCCTTGAGCCTTTGTGATTTATAACACCGGCGGGATCAGGGATCTGCTCAAATATCTTATCCAGAACGATCCTGATCGTAAATTCGTTCATACCTTTAATAATCTTATACTTTTCCTTATCAATATTGCCTTTTTCAGGCTCCATCGGAAGGCTTATCAGTATTTCCTTCTTATTATTCCGAGCTTCTTTGACGACCTGATCCACAGCCCACCTTCCCGGAATAACTCCTATTGAAAGAGGCATTTCCGACCTTAAAAGCTTAGTGATCCATTCAGGCCCCCACTCATCACCCATGCAGTTAACTAAAAGCGCTGTACTTCCTCCCAGTATTATGTTGCCGCTTTCAAGACCTTTCACTATTCTGAGCTCAAGTACTGCGTCAATGCTGTCTCCTGACCTGAAATTATATATAAGTTTGTTCGAAAGATCATGCTCGGTAGCTTTGATCATAGTAATATCATTCTCTCTGAATACCTTCTGCATAAAGTAGTTGTACCTCGACAAGCTGTAATTGTCAGGAACTTTTACATATTTAAACCACAGAGAATCAGTTTTCCTCGTGTACATCCATTTATCTTGAAAATTCTTCTTCAAAAGCTCTGCATCTATCCTTTCGAATTCATCAGGAACAGAATTGCTGTCAGTTACATCGTCTAACAATTTAGAGATATCGGGTGCCTGATCTTCAACATTTACTGAATCTATATAAATAAGCAGAAAATTTAGGGCTATGAGCAGAAATATGACTGAAATTACTATATTTTTCTTATTCAATTATTTTAGATCCTCCCAAAAAATCATTTTGTAACTTGTTTCGGGATCAGAATATTTACGGAACATAAATTTTGAATATCCCGTAAGACTCATCACTCCTTCATCACCGGAGTAAAAAGTGATCCTGAAAGAAGTAAATACGGTCGTGTCCTGAATGGAGGTATGCTGAGGGAAGTCTGTATTAAATACGAGATCGATCTTTGTGAACGACCGGAACATTCTCTTTGTTATGATCACATCCTCGTTCTTTGTCCATGAACCGAAGACACCTTCACTCTCGTACTGGAAAACAAAATCATCGTCCAATATCTCTTCGTATAAGAACGAATCCTTGAAAGTGTAGGAATAGACAAAGTTCTTCATCAGTCCTTCTATCGTCTTGTTATTATCGGGACTGTATGCGTTCTCAAAGATCTCGTAATCGGGCGAAAATACATTACATGAAACGAACAGCATCGTCAGCATGAAAAATAGTATGAACCTGAATTTGTTCTTCAAGAGATTTCCGCCATTTTATTTTATCAGCAGCTCAGCTATCTGGACAGCATTAAGGGCTGCGCCTTTCAGCAGCTGATCACCGCAGATCCACATTGAAATACCGTTCCTGAAAGCAGAATCCTTTCTTATCCTTCCCGCGAAACAGTCAAATTCACCTTCAGCGTTTACAGGCATAGGATATCTGTTCTTATCCGGCTCATCCGTCACTTTTATTCCCTTTGACCCTCTCAGAAGGTCCCTTACATCATCAGGTTTTACATTCTTTTCTGTTACGAATGTTACAGACATCGAATGGACGGACTTAACCGGAACCCTGACGCAAGTCGCGCTTACCTTAATTTTATCGTCATGAAGTATTTTTCTGGTCTCATTAAGCATTTTTATCTCTTCTTTTGTATAGCCGGTACCTGTAAAAGAATCTATATGCGGTATCAGATTGAATGCTATAGGATATATGAAAACAGACATTTCAGGCTTGATACCCTTCGAAATATTCAATACCTGCTCTTCAAGTTCATTTACGCCT
>JAQVNT010000224.1 GCA_028702975.1 Candidatus Delongbacteria bacterium | reverse complement strand
AGATTCATTTCTCTTGATTAATTGCCCGCTATAAAACAAAAACCCCGGAAATCCGGGGTTTTTTATTTATATCATCTCGACTATATCTTCAAGGTACTTCCTGTCCGTTTCGTCAAAGGCGCTGGGAAGAGGCGAGTCAATGTCGAAGACGGCGACGAGTTCGCCGCTCTTCATTACCGGCAGGACGATCTCCGCGCGGGTCTCTGATGAGCATGCTATATGGTAAGGCAGTTTTGTTACATCGTTCTCGATCTGAACGCTTTTCTCCCGCGCGCAACGGCCGCACACTCCCCTGTCGAAGTCAATGACGAGACAGCCGTGTCCGCCCTGGTAAGGCCCCACTTTCAGGGTCCTTTCCCCCGTCCTGCGGTAAAACCCGACCCAGTTTAAATGGTCGAAAGCGTGAAAGACCTCGCATGAGACCGTGGACATTTTCGAGATCAGGTCATCTTCGCTTTCGAGCAGGCTTTTCAATCCCTTTATGAGTTCAATATATTTCTGCTCTTTATTTTCCATATCAATACCTGTAGGCAAGTTGTATATAAAGCCTGCTGTTCCCTGATACTTCGGTTATCTCGTCGGAAATAATATCATCAGGCACCGTTCCCGCAAACTCAGGTCTGAACCTCAGATCATCGCTGAATAAACCGTACTCCCAGCCTACGAGAATATCTAGCCTGTCCTTAACGAGAGTATTGCCGAAGACTATATCGTAATAGAAGAACGGCATTTTGATCTTCGGAACGCTGAAGTCCGAAGCCAGATTCGAACCGGCCGACGCGGAAAGATAGCTGTCTGCTTTAGTAAAAGAATACTTGTATGACAGTTCACCGTTCAGGTAAGCATTATCTACCCCGTCATCATCAAAGCCGTATGAAAAATAGTTCAGCATCAGAGATATATTTGAGAATTTTCCCGACTTTTCATATCCAAGCCCGAATTTTATCTCGGGATCAGGTTCGTTGAGAAAGTAAAAATCAGCCGGGCAGTCATCGGGATCGTAAAAATTCATGCCGAAGTTGAAAATAAGACCCTTTCCTTCCTTCATTTTCAGCTTATAGTCCGCATCGAAACCAAAAACAGCTACATCTTCTTCATCACCCGTAAAAATACCGTAGCTCAGGAAAATCCCGTAAGTATCATCGTACTCAAGACCGGCTCCGAGCTTCAGAGTGGTGTTCTCCATATCTGAAGGGTCGAGGTTCGTTATACTTTCAAGTGAATCCGTAGAGCCCGAACTGCTGAATTGCCTGAATATCTGATCGAATTGGTAATCCAGCGTAAATTTATCGAAAGAACTATTACCGAATATGCTGTATCCCGCACCGAAAAGTTCCGATTTGGCTTTAAATGTTTCGCCGGTGCCATAGCCTACCTTCCATTCGATCTCCCCTGCTTCGAGGATCATTCCCGCACCGATCATATTCTTCTGCACGGTCTCTTTTACCGAATAATCGATACTGCTTGAGAACTGCCCGTAAACAGACAAGATCGAGGCTAAAAACAAAAATAACGGATATTTCATAATTCCTCCGCTGAAACTTCTTTTTTGCGCAGATACTCTGTTGACAGCATCACAGATTCTATTGCAACATCAAGCTGGGATTCATCGGGCTCGTTCGTAGTTATGTGCTGAAGCCAGAGCCCCGGCTGAATAAGAACCTTAACGATTCCTATTTCGGAATATTTCTCAGACATCTTGAGAAGTTCATAAGAAACGCCTACTGCAACAGGCATGAACATAAGATGTACCATTATCCTGGAAATTATGTTCGGGTAAGTATAGAACAGGTAGTAAAAACTGTCAAATAACGAGAAAATTATTATCGTTATGATAGCGGCTATAAGAATGAAACTTGTACCGCACCTGGGATGGAACCTTGTCTGAATTTTGACATTCTCAACGGTCATTTCCAGCCCTTTTTCGTATGCGGCGATAGATTTGTGTTCCGCGCCGTGATACTGGAACAGCCTCTTCACATCTTTCATAAAACTTATCGCGTACATATATAATATAATGAAGGCAGTTCTGATGATACCCGCCGAAAGATTGAACAGGAACTGGTTCGTCTCGAATCTTTTTAATAAGTCAGTGATCTTGTAAGGCACATACATGAAGATAGCGAGAGCTATGATGAGCACCGCTCCGGTTCCGAGACCGTCAACAAGTTTCTGAAAGAATGTCTTTTCTCCGTCCTGAATTTTCTGCCCTTTAGCTTTCTTCTCGTCCTCGATCGCTTTGTCGGCCGACCAGTTAAGAGTTCCCACTCCCAGTTTCATCATTTCATAAAGGCCGATCGCTCCTCTTATGACCGGGATGTTGAAGATCTTCTTACGCTTCGAGGCCGGAATGAACTTTTCGACCCTGTTCTCAAGCGTTCCGTCAGCTCTTCTTATCACGGTCGCCACATACTCCGGAGATCTCATCATCACGCCTTCTATAACAGCCTGGCCGCCAATACTGATCTTTTCATCTTTTTTCAAATCGACTCCGTCTTTAAATTAAAAAGCGCATAGTGTTAATATGCGCTTTAAGATCCGTTATTCAAATGATAAAAGTTATTCCGCGTCTTCTTTTTTCTCGATCTTGTATTTCTTCATGAATTTATCAACCCTTCCCGCAGTGTCGAGCATCCTTGTTTTTCCTGTATAGAAAGGATGACATTTCGAGCAGATCTCAACTTTTATCTCGCCTACTGTGGTCCTTGTTTCAAAAGTGTTGCCGCATACGCATGTTACAGTGGCTGTTTCATATTTCGGGTGTATACCTTTTTTCATCTGTTACTCCTTAATTTTGTAGCTCATGGTAATTCAAGGGTCGAAATATAACCATATCGTTGTAAAAAAGCAACCGTTTTGTTATGTTTTCTGTTGACCGTCATTTTATCAGCAGCATCTTGTTTACAAGTTTCTTTCCGTTATATTCAAGCGAATAGAAATATATGCCTGAATTAAGGTCTTCCGCGTTGAAGTCGTAGCTGTGGATCCCGCTGTTAAGTTTTCCTGAATAAAGTTCGGAAACGAACTCGCCTTTTGAGTTCAGAACTGTAAGTTTGACTTCCGATGTTCTGTCCAGAGAGAAACTGATCGATGTTGACGGGTTGAAAGGATTCGGATAATTCTGGAAAAGCTCTACGCCGTCAGCCGTGAAAGATTCTTCTATACCCGTCGATGGAGAAAGTACCTGAACATCGTCAATGTACCATATATCGGCATCTTCACCCTGATAATTGAAAGCAAGATAAATTTCATTTCCTGCCTGTGAGCTTAAGTCGATATAGACTTTCTGCCAGCTGTCAGACGCGGGAACTTCTGCTAAAGGAGTATATCTGTTGCCGTCTTTTGAGTATGAAATGCCGTGGTAATCGTAGTAGGAGCTGTATGTGACTTTCTGCCAGAACACAAGCTTCGCGCCGTCCTCGACAAGAAATTTAGGAGTTATCAGCAGATCGTTCTGATCCGGTATGTAGTATCCGTGAGATGCAGAATATGATCCTGAAACTGCTTCTGCTGACGACCTGAGAAATCCTGATC
>JAQVNT010000223.1 GCA_028702975.1 Candidatus Delongbacteria bacterium | reverse complement strand
TTGATGTCGAAAGCGAAGCCGTCATGGCGTCCCGTAACTGATCAGTCCTATTCTGAAATATCGGGTTTGACTTCCACCCAGTAGGCTTTTTTCAGCTTCGTGTGAGGTTTTGTATAATTATAATAGACTTTGTCGTCCCTGATAAAGAAAAGATGCGTTCTGTCCCCGGCATATACGCCTTCGCTGTTCTTTGTATTAATGATCGCGTTGATTGCGTACCCGAAGATGACCTCATTGCCTATTTCGAAATCTATATATCCTTTTTTAACTTCGGTGAATTCGATCTTGGCCGTTTCATAATTCCTGAACATCCATTTAAGATTTTCCAGCACAAGCTCCTGAGCCTCCTCCTGGGTATAGATTTTGCCGCAGTTCACATCGCGCATATTCTGTTCAGCCGGTCTGAATCCTCCGCTGCAGCTCATAAATATCAATGAAACGGTCACCAGAAAGGTGCAGATCAATTTCTTATTGCGTGTCATATTTTTAACCTCACCATCTTGAAATATCATATTCTCTGAAAAGTAAGTAAAAGTCGTCTTGATGTCAATTAAGAATTCTGTTTTAACGACTAAGTTTTTCTTTAAGGTCATCAGGTGAAACATACCTGAATGATCTTCCAGTTTTTGATTTTTTAAGCAGCTTTAATTTAACCGAAAGCAGCTCAAGATCTTTTCTCGCCGTCTCATAAACGATACCGTTAGAATTCTGATATTCTGAAATACTGTAAACATAACCCGGATGTTTTAAAGCGTGCCTGATCAAGGATATCTGCCTGTAATTCAATAATCGGTTAATTTTTGGATTCCTGTTCAGCAAATCTTCTGCAGATTCAGTTTCTATAACTTTTTTTTCTGCATATTCTCTGAATTCAGTAATGGCCTGGCGCAGAACATCAAGCTGATGAACAATGAAATAGGTCAGATCATTGTCATCTGTTTCTGTATATAAGAAAGAATAAGCGTATTTCGACGGAGCTTTTTTTATTATTCTTGAGATCGATATAAATTCCGCAAGCCAGTACCCATTCTTCAGCATTGACCAGTAGAATAGCGCTCTGGCAGTTCTTCCGTTACCGTCTACAAAAGGATGTATATAAGCAAGCAGAAAGTGAATAATTATAGACCTCATTACAGGATGAATGAAAGAGTTTTCTTTTGTTCTGCCGTTGGCGAATTCACAAAGCTGTTTAATCCTTTTCACTATCTCTCCAGCCTTTGGAGGAACGAACAGAATTTCATTAGTTCCATGATCGACAATAAATACATTATCTTCATCTTTTCTGAACATTCCTGCATAGCTTTCATCTTCTAGTGTATTTCGGGTAAGTATCTTTTGAAGTTCAATGATCATCTCTTGAGTTAAAGCTTCATTACTGTTTTCCTTTATGAATTGCATAGCTAAATAATTGTTATATATCATCCGCTCGTTCTTATTTTTCGGAACTCTTCCTTCCAAAAGCATTTTTTTTGCTATTTTACGTGTTGTGGCTGCTCCTTCAAGCTGGCTTGAAGTTATCGATTCTTCTATCAGAGAATTAATTATATATTCATTCTTCATCCAGCTTTTTACAACCGGACTGCCTTCGGATATACTGCCGCAGGCATTTTTATCAAGCCAATGCTGTTCTTCGAGAATCTTATTGATATTGGCATATTGAAATTTATTGTTCAGTATCTTCTGATATAGACTTTGCCTTCCTATCTTTAAAGAAACCCACCATCCTTCATGGTCGAAGTTTTCCGGCGGCTCCCGAAATCTCAATTCATCCCAGTGAAGATACCTTCCTCTTTCATCTACGGGTTTTCCGCCGTATAAAGGATTCTCAGGTCCGTATTTAGGATCATCAACAAGCTTACTAAACAAAATGTGATAATCTGGCGGTGTTTCGGGTATCTTCATTAAAATCTCCAATTACTAATTTCTCTAAGAATAGTAATATAATAGTAGTTCGTTAAAAAAGCAAGTCAATTACTAAATTTCTTGAAATTAGTAGTTAATTAGTATTTGAGAAAATTATAAAACTATTACCAGTACTTCTACTCCATAGGTATACGCTAAAATACAACTGATCACGCTCCGAATTTCTTCAACAGCATTGTCGTAAGATAATACAGACCCGACATGACTGCAGCCGAAACAATAAATGACAGCCAGAAATTTATATTATATTTAAGCATTACCGGAAAGAGAGCGAAAAAGGACAGTGAAGGAAGTACAAGCCAGAAAATGCTCTTGGAGAACTCCTGTATATTCTGTACATCTTTCGTCTCGAGGAACATCCAGATGATCGCAATGAAGGACACGAGCGGAACCGAGGCCAGTATCCCGGCCATGATATTACTCTTCTTCGAGATCTCGCTGATCAGAACAATAAGAGCCGCGGAAATCACAACTTTAATTGCATAATACATTTTTTTTCCTGTAAAAAAAGGGGCGCGAGCGCCCCTGATAATTACTTGATCGCTTCCGCGAGTTCGAAACCTCTTTTAAGAGCCTTCTCGTTCAGAGGAATAAGGTGATGCCTTCTCTCCGGCAGGGTCTTCTTTAAAGCGGTAAGGACTCCCTCGATGGAAATAGACTCTGTCTTTTGAATGAAAGCGCCCAAAAGTATCATCCCCATCATAAGAGGGTTTCCGAGTTTATCTGCCTCTTCATAGGCAGGAATAGCGACAGTTTTAATGTCCGTTCTTGTAGGTGCATTGTGAATATTGGTAGATTCCCATATTAATATTCCGCCCGGATTTACTTTAGGCTCATATTTGTCCAATGAAGGCTGATTGAGAGCGACTACCGTGCTGTATCTCTCAAGTATCGGTGAACTTACGGGATTGTTGCTCACCGAAACTGTGCAACCGCATGTTCCGCCTCTCATTTCCGGTCCGTATGTAGGCATCCAGCAGGTCTGCTTTCCTTCCAGCATAGCTGTATAAGATAGATTCTTAGCTATTGTCAGTACTCCCTGCCCGCCAAATCCTGAAAACATTACTTCCTGTAACATTATTTTATCCCTCCTTCAGTTTTTAGATCTCCGAGCGGATAGAATTTCATCATGTTCTCCTCCCACCATTTGTAGGAATCAACAGGTGTCATTTTCCATCCCGACGGACAGTTTCCGACGAGCTCGACGAAAGATGTTCCTCTCTTATTCAGAGAGTTGTCGATCGCTTTCTCGATCGCTTTTTTAAGTTTTCTCACGTTCACGGCATTGTTGGCTGCCTGTCTTGTAACAAAGCAGGTACCGTCAAAATCTTTAACTATATCGGCGACTTTTAAAGGCATACCGCTCAGTTTGACATCCCTTCCGTCAGGTGATGAAGCCGTAACCTGACCCGGGAGAGTTGTTGGAGCCATCTGCCCGCCTGTCATACCGTATATAGCGTTGTTGTAGAAGAATACGGCTATGTTCTCGCCTCTGTTGCAGGCGTGAAGAGTCTCTGCGAGTCCAATCGATGCAAGGTCGCCGTCTCCCTGGATGGTAAAAACCGCGTGGTCGGGAAGTACTCTTGATATTCCTGTCGCCAGAGCGCAGGCCCTTCCGTGAG
>JAQVNT010000222.1 GCA_028702975.1 Candidatus Delongbacteria bacterium | reverse complement strand
TTTGTAGCCGTGAGGTATATAGACCGACCACATGATCTGGCTTGTGAAAAGGTCTATCGGCGGTATTATGGTCTTTTTGGTGCCGAAAAAGCTGAATTTTTCTTCCGAATTGGCGAATATCACCTCGACCGGGAAAGTGTCTGTAGTCGAATTCAGGCTGTTCGACCTGATGAGCGGGATCAGCAGCTTTCCGTCATCGTTCAGTGACGATTCGACCGGATTTCCGTTCACGAAAACGGAGAAAACCTGCGCGTCGGCGGGAAGTTTTATCTCTAAAAACTGCTTGGAGCTGTTCTTGATCTTGTATTCAATGCTGTGAACTATCTTCCCGTCCTCGGTGAAAAGGGTCACAGCATTTGCCGAATAAGCCGCCGCCATCGGCACGCCGATCTTTTTATGCTTTTTGATGTTCATCATCAGCTCAAATGGATGTTTCGCATATTTGAATCCCTCTATCAGCGGCTTGGCAGATCTGCTCAGGATGTCTGCGGGTAAAGTCTGTACAGCTATCCTTTCCAGTCCTTTGTTCTCAGTAACCGTGACCTCGGCACTCGTGTTAAGCTCGATCCCGATCGAACCGGTTTCCCTGATAGTGTTAAGAGTTTTGATCCCTGTGAAAGCAGTCTCCAGCCCCTCTGCGCTCAGAGGTGTTTCGGTCACTATGCTGACACCCGCATTGCCTTTCTTGCCGTAAGTGAAGGGTATTATTATCTGCCTTACATCTTTCTTGATGATCTCCTGCCATTCGCCTGTTCCGGCCCCGTAAATGTTCAGGATGTTGACATTATCATCGATAGAAACCGCTACTGTTTCGATCTCGGAATGAAGGATGTTGTAGTTTATCTGAGTCGTAGTTTTAAGCGCGTTATCCTCAATAGATATCAGATGGTTAAGGTCGGCATAGACTTTGGGCGGGAGTTTTTCGATTATCTCGAATTTTTTCCTCCACTTGACGCTGATACTGTAACTTTCGGTTATTACGGCTGAAACATAAGTGACTTTGTTTTTTTCGTTCGTACTGATCTGGTTCGCCTGAGGTATTTCGACCTCTATCTGAGGCATCGGTATCTCAAGTTCAAAAAGGGTGATCGGCGTCTTATTAATATTAATGTATAGTTCGTAAGGTCCTTTTTCAAGAGTGGATTTGACAGAAAATTCAGCTTCGATCCTGTATTCTCCCTTTCCCTGAAGTACAACATTGCTGTATCCGCTCTCGCTGACGATCAGCGCAGGTTTTCCGTTGACCTTAATGTCCTCTACGGCTGTCGAGTTAGGGATCACGGGGATCTTTAAATACTGGTCGTCCTTTAGAACATGAACAAGGAAAGTAGCAGTGAAATCAGTATTTTCCCGGTTCATTTTACCTTTATAAACCGCTTTTGTGACAAGGTATTCGTAAGGCGGAGTGAGATTTAAACCGGAGGGGGCTTTCATGCCGTCCACGAGTTTTTTGAATTCAGCCTGGCTGATTATAACATTACCGTTAACGATATTCTGAGGTTTGTAATCCTGCCTGCCTGTCTGAAGAACGAGTTTTTCAAAGGTCGCGATCGGAATTATCATCTGGTCTTTATCAAGATTCACCAGAGACTTAAATTCGTTCCATGGAAGAGAGACTTCGCTTTTTTCCTGAGAAAATGCAGGAATTGCTACTAAACTCAGCAGAATCGCCAATATAACACCGCGGGAGAAATATTTTTTCATGATCCGACCCCTTTTATTTTATAGACCTCTATATAATAAGGAATAAATAACACTCAATCAATGAAAATAATTTAATTAATGATCGACTTGATGGGAGAAAAATCAACTGAAGCATTTATAGAAAAGATTCAATATGTTAATAAAATCAATAAAAAACAAAAAATAATGTTAATAATGTTAATATTTACTTGACAATAGAATAAAATATGTTTATATTACAATCAGAACTTAAAAACAACGGAGGAAAATAAAATGAAAAGCAAATTTGAAACAGCAAACAGAAAACCGGAAGGGTTTACTCCTGAAGAAAAAGCCGAGATGGTGGCAATAGACCTCAAATTCAGGATGAGAAGCAGGATGAGCAGAGAATTTCACAGAGTAATAATCTAAAACCCCAGGACAGAGAAAAATGAAGAACGACAAACTGGATATACTTTTAAAGATGCTCGACGAAGGCGGCGAATCGTACAGAAAAGCAAAGAACCTGATGGGGATAAGCGTTAAATACGAATTCTCCCTTTCTTCCTGCTGCGGAAAAAAGTTCTAGAACAAGGACCGGAAAATGAAAACGCGCTCAATAGAAAATATACTTGAAATGCTAAATTGCGGAAAAGTTAACGATATCCAGGCGAAAAACTTGATAAAACAATCTATAGTTGAAGAGGAAATAACGATAATCAGTCTGAACGATTACAATATATATAAAAATGAAAAAAGGGAGCTGAAATGAAGAAGAAACTGAGCGACTGCCCGGTCTGCGGATCAGGTCTGAAAGTCACAGAGTACACCTGCACATCCTGCAGTACAAAGATCAAAGGAGATTTTGTCTGCGAGAGCGGAACAGGTGAAGCGGACAAAGAAATTACCGATTTTATCAAAGTATTCATAATGGCGGAAGGGAACATTAAGCAGGTGGAGAAACTTCTGAACTGCTCTTATCCAAAAGTCAAGAACCTGCTGAAAAAAGCAAAAACAGCCCTCAATATAGAGGAAGAGGAAGAGGATAATTCAGCTGAAGTTATCGAGCTTCTGGCCAAAGGCGAGATCTCGGCGGAAGATGCCCTTAATAAACTTTCAAAAGGAGGAAGATCATGAACTACGAAATAAGCAGAAAGAACATTAAGGTTAACATATCGCTTTTGACCGGCGATATAGAGCTGAAAGGAACATCAAGAACAGACATTTCCGTTGACTTTGACGAGCTCAGAAAAGGAACGGCAGAAGAGATATTCGACATAAAATTCGAAAACAATGAACTTGTGATCGCACAGAAGAACAAGAAACTTTCACAGTTCATTAATATGGAGAGCTTTCCCGTTTCTGTCGAAGTGCCGGAAGACTGCGCGGTCGAAGCAAGTCTCGACAGCCTCAAAGGAGATATCAGCGTATCCGGCCTCTCAGGGCTGAAAGGCAAAGTGTCTTCGAAAAAAGGCGACATCTCAGTCTCGGAAATAAAGGAGATAGATGCGGATATCAGCATAATTTCGGGCGACATTTCAGTTTCGGGATCCAACGGTAGCCTTTCAACTTCAGCGATCAGCGGTGACACGAGCGTTTCAGGCGGGAATTTTACCGCTCTTAAAATAAGGAGCGTATCGGGCGATGTGTCTGTAAGCTGCGAACTTGACCTGAAAGAAGATCTGAGCATAAACAGCGTGACAGGCGATGTTTCGGTCAATATCGTAAAATTCTCCGGAGATGCCGGAATAAACATAAGTTCCGTATCCGGCGATGTTGATATATCGGGCGACAAACCAGCCGATGACAAAATAAAGATCTCGCAGGTCAAGGGGGAATTCGCAAAGTTCAACAAAGCGTTCTTCCAGGATTCGTTGAAGCCGATGATAAA
>JAQVNT010000015.1 GCA_028702975.1 Candidatus Delongbacteria bacterium | reverse complement strand
ATAATATCACTTATCAGGGAGTATGAATACTAAGCAACTTTTATTTGATATTTGTGAATTTCAGTACTATATTTAGACACACTGTTAAAAAATAAGGTAGAAAGTAGGGAGAAATAGTAGGTTATGAAAAATTACAGGTTGATAAAATTCATAGTAACAGTATCGCTGCTCGTTTCGTTCAGTTTTGTTTCTGCAAAAGAGATCACTGACGATTTGGGTAAAACATGCCATACATTTAAAGTTAACGAAGACATGGTCGAATTCTTAAGGATAAGAGGATCAGGCGTTCTATTGTACAAGGAGAGCAATATGTCCGAACCTTTGATCCCGCTCCTTAACAAGTCTTTCGTCCAGTATCTAGACAGAAGCGGAAGAAATGTCAATATTCTGGCATACGACGGAATAAATCAACCGGTTTCAGGATGGGTTACAAAGTTTCAGGTTGAAAGCAAAAACGACATGTTCAATTTTTATTACGGAGAACCTTTCACTGTTCTTGAAGAAACCGAAGACAGCACTGAAGTTAAGGATATTCCCATTGACAAGATCGTATGGATAACAAAGAATGTCACTAAACTTTACTACGAACCCTCACACGCCTCAGATTTCAAATACGAAATTTATTTCGGCCTTAAAATGGAGGCTAAAAAGCAGAGAGGCGATTTCTATTTTGTTATGATCTACAATAGTATTTTTCAGGAATACAGGAACGGATGGGTTAAGGTCGAAGACTGCGGAACCTATGAATATTTCTCAAAAGAGTTCGATAGAAGAAAGGTAGGTTATGACAGAGAACTCGCAGGTATAGATACTAAGATCAGTGAAATGGAGCAGTTCGTTAAAACAGCCTCAGAAGATATAAAGAAAGCCGAGACTGAAAGATTCAGGTTCATCGCTCAGAGAAATATACTGGCGGAAAGGGTGAATCATCTGAAACTCGAAAAACTGGCGCTGGAAGACGAGGAGACAAGAAAAGCCGCTGAAGATATCGCAAAACTGGAAGCAGAACTCAAAGAGCTTAAAGAAAAAGATGCTCAGCTTGGAGATGAGATCTCAAGACTCGAAACTACAATGAAAAGATCTTTTTCCGATCTCGACAATAACACAGAAAAGATCGACAAGCTCAAGCAGGCACTGGAAAACATCAGAATGGGCAGATATGAAGCCGCGGAATCAATGCTTCAGATAACTGCTGCGGAAGAAGCCGAAAAGATGATAGAAAAAGAAACGGTGGTACTGATTCAGGAAGAAACTGAAGAAAAAGATGATGAATGCGCTCCCGTAAAGGAAAAACTTGACCGGAAAATGGCTGAATTTGAAAAGATCAGGAGTGATATGACCGGTCAGATATCAAGAGAAGAGTATAACAGACTTTATGACAAATACATGAAGGTATGGTCGGAAATAAACGCGGTAAAGAAAGAATACTCAAAATGCGAAACAATGTCTAAAAACAAGCATATCGCACTTTATAACGAGGCCTTGAGCCTTAAAAAGGAAGAGGAATACGATGACGCTCTCGACCTTCTTATTGAGTCCGTTGAACTTAAACCGGATTTTGATGAAGGGTATTTTCAGATAGTCACAATACTTATCGGACTTGATGAGGATGACGAGGCCGGAGATTATATTGATAAAATATCAGATGACGAAAAAAGAGGAAAGCTGTATTATAAAAGGGCATTGTCGGTGAAGGACAATTACCCCGGTAAAGCGATCAGGTATTTTGAGAAAATGGCGGATATTTATAAACCAGAGCTGGCTTATTATTACATAGGCCTTGCATATTCGGAAAAACTCTCAGACCAGGAGAACGCGATAAGAAGCTTCAGAAAGTCGCTTGATATCGATCCGGAGGACCCCAAGGTACTCGAGGCTGCAGGAGCGGCTTATATGGAACTCAAACCCAGAATGGGTCAGGAAAAGAACGCAAATTATAACCTCGCTTTAAGTTATCTCGAAAAAGCTGAAAGGAATTCGGATAAACACAATTACGCCAACTCTGATGTACTTAACGCAAGATTGAGCCAGGTTTACAATATACTCGGAAGATCGGCAAGCGCTTTGAAACACGCCGATAAGGCATTGGACAGGGCAAGGTTCCAGCCGTTCGGGATCGGGCATCTGGAAAAAGCAAAAGCTCTAATAAAACTCGACAGAAAGAATGAAGCCGGATACCATCTGAAAGAAGCATCAAAAGACATTTCCACTAAAGCTGAAGCTGAATACTGGATCAAAGAAACAGGGAATTAAAGACCGGATGAATGTTATCGAATATCTTGAAAGTATCAAAAATGAAGCGGTTTCACTTACGCTGGGATCGTATGACGGACTGCATTCGGGGCATGTTCTGCTTTTAAATGAACTGAAGAAAATATCAGCGCAGTCGGGAACAGCATCCCTGGTGATCTCTTTTTATCCCCATCCGAGAAAAGTAATAGATAGAGATTACGATATGCATCTTTTGAACACAAGAGAAGAAAAGATAACGATAATAAACTCTCTTGGAATAGACCACATACATTTCATAAATTTCACAAAAGACTTTGCATCGACAGGCTACAGCGAATTCTACCGCGACTATATTTTTTCTGTACTTAAAGTAAAAAATATTATTGCCGGGACCAACCACCATTTCGGCAGGAACAGGAAAGGCGACAGCTCTCTTTTGTCGGATCTCTGCTCTGAATATTCAGTAAATCTGATTTCTGTCCCGCCGGTGTCTTACGAAAATGAAACTGTTTCAAGCACACGAATAAGAAGATCTCTCGCAGAAGGAAATGTTGAAGACGCTTCAAAAATGCTCGGCTACGATTATTTTGTCAGCGGAAAAATTATCCGAGGCAGGGGGATCGGCTCCAAAATCGGCTTTCCTACCGCAAATCTGGACACATTCGACCTTGAGAAAGTAATACCCGGAAAGGGAGTTTACTTTACTTCACTTACAATAAAGGACCAAGATCATTATGCGGTCACGAACATAGGACAAAATCCTACCGTCGGAGGCAGCGGGATAAATATTGAGAGCCACATCATTGACGCCGGCGCTGATCTATACGGGGAAACCGTAAAAATATCTTTCTTAAAGAGAATGAGAGACGAGGTCAAGTTCCCGTCTGAGAATGAGCTTGCAAAAGCCTTGAGGAATGATGTCGTCCGGGCCAGGGAAATGGTAAACGCAGCGGAGTCGAAAAGATGAATATCCTGATCCTGTCGGATACTCACTTCAGAAGAAGTTTTTCGCTCGGGAGCGATTTTATGAAAAAATTGTCTGAAGCTGACCGTATAATCCATTGCGGTGACTTCACAGGATCTGAATTTTACAATTTTCTTAACTCTACCGGAAAACTTACCGCTGTGAGAGGCAATAACGATCATGAACTTAAAGATCTTCTCCCTGCCGAGGTTCAGATCGAACTTGAAGGCAGAAAGATAACGGTTCTTCACGGGCACTTGTGCAGCCTGTCCACGATCCACCTCAGATACCAGAACTCCGACATAGTTATACACGGACACACTCATCACCCTCAAATAGAGAACATCGGCGGACAGCTCATACTGAACCCGGGAAGTTTTTCCATGAACAGATATGTCGATCAAAACACTTTTATGACTTTATACCTTGGACCATCTGAAGAACCGCGGGCTGAGATACACTACCTTAATAATAGAAGGACTTGAAATGTACAGATTCACGGACCGGGAGACTGAACAGCTCGGCAAAAGAGGTATTATTGAATACGCAGCTTCCGAACAGCTTAACATTCTTTCTGAAGGAGCTCCTTTCGCGGATGTGATAGCTCCCGCAGTTGTAGGGAACGGTATTTGTGTTATAACCGAAGAAGAGAAGATCGATTATATGGAGCTGTATAAGATAGCGAGAGCGGATTCAAGGATAATGAAATTTGTTCCTGCATCGGGTGCTGCTACCAGGATGTTCAATGATCTTATCAAATCATCTCAGGGTGAGATCGGAGAAGAAGCTCTAAAAACCCTGAACAATATAAAAGAATTTGCATTTTACGAAGATCTTGAAAAGCTGTTTTTATTCAGAAACCTTGATATTGACAAACTAATCGAAAACAGGAACTGGAAAGAAATTATCGATCATATCCTCTATGAAAAAGGTCTCAACTATGCGGACAAGCCCAAAGCCATGATAAAATTCACAAAGTACGACGGATACACCAGAACAGCGATGGAAGAACAGATCTACGAGGCTATAACGGTCTGCACTGACAAGGATAATCTTATCAGAATTCATTTTACTGTTTCAGAAAAATACATACCGCAGGTCAACGAAATGATCAGCGATCTTAGAGAAGAGCTGAGCGGAATAACTTTGGACTTCAGCCTCTCTGTACAAAAACCTTCAACTGACACTCTTGCAGTTTATGCGGACGATAATACTCCAGTGAAGAACGAAAGCGGCGAACTTGTATTCAGACCCGGCGGGCACGGAGCGCTAATTGAGAACCTCAACGACCTTGACGCCGATATTGTGATAATTAAGAACATCGACAACGCCGTGAATAAAGAATACAGGCAGCAATCGGAAGAGTACACAAAACTCTTACTGGGCTATCTTTTAAATATCGAGAATAAGGTGAAATCTTTCCTTAAAGAGATAGATATTCTCTCACAGGATTCTATTGAAGAGATCAAATTTCTGTCCAGAAAATATTTTTCCATCGACCTTGAAAAACAGATGGAATATCTCGAAAATCATCGGAAGAACGACTTTTTGTTCGATTTTTTGAACAGGCCGATAAGGGTTTGCGGAATGATAAGAAACACCGGAGAACCCGGAGGGGGGCCGTTCTTTGTAAAGAACAGAAAAGGCATATCTCTTCAGATAGTGGAATCTTCTCAGATTGACCTTAATGATCCGCTTAAAAAGAGGATTTTTGAAAGGTCGACACATTTTAATCCGGTTCTTTTGGTTTGTTCTCTCCGCGATTACAGGAATGAGAAATTCGATCTGAAAAAATTCGTGGACAGAGATTCCTACTTTGTATCGAAGAAAACCTTCAACGGAAGAGAAATTAAGGCACTTGAGCTTCCCGGACTGTGGAACGGGGCAATGAGCGACTGGATATCGGCTTTTGTCGAAATACCGCTTGAAACATTCTGCCCGGCCAAGACCGTGAACGATCTGTTAAAAAAAGAAAGATACCAGAGACCTTTAGGACAGGCGGAATAAATGATTTGTGCTAACAGAATTTACCTGATCTTAATAATACTACTTCTCAATATGAACGCAACAGGGGTCGTATTTTATTCCAATCCTGAAGATCTGTCTGAATATGTCGGTACCGGAATTTATCCGGAAAACCGCTTCTCAAAAAAAATCCCGTTAAACTCCAACTGGCAGTTCAGGCTCGAAGGCGAAGATGAATGGAACGATATTTATATTCCCTCTTCCTATGACGGGTTCGATCAGAACAAAAAGATTTATTTCAGAACAAGTTTTTACATCGGCGGCAATAAATCTATCGAAAGAAGCTACAAGCTTATTTTTTACGGCGTCAACTACAAATGCAACATAAAGGTAAATGATATATTCATTGAAAATCACTCATCTCCCAACGGGTTTGAAATAAACCTCAACAAAGACGATCTGAACTTTTCCGATACAAACACTCTGGTCGTGGAGGTAAACCACAAACTTACATCATCTACGATCCCTTCAGTAATGCAGGTTGACGGTTGGAGAAATTACGGAGGCATATTCAGGGACATTTATCTTCTTATAAATTCGCAGATCTATATATCGGACACAGATATTAAGTATTATTTCAATTCCGACCACACAAAAGTCAATGCAGAGATAACATCTGAAATTACCGACAATAACTTCATAAGCATTTCAAACGATGATTCCGCTAATTACAAAAGCACCATCTACTCATATTTTGAGATCACCGATCTTGGAACTAAGAGAATAATTCACAAATCCGAAAAAAAGAATTTCGAGATCAGGAGATATAAGAACGATCAGATAAAATTCAATTTTGAGATCTTAAACCCCGAGCTGTGGTCACCGGACGATCCCAACCTTTACCTGATCTCAGTATATCTGGGTAATGTCACCGAGATGGAATCAGAGATGGATTTCCACAGATACGACATCACATTCGGGTTCAGGGAGATCAAGATCGCCGGCAACAGTTTCTTCCTCAACGGACAGAATTTTTATCCGAAAGGAATATCCCGGTACGAAGACATTCAGGGAATGGGTAACTCCATTACCTATTCTATGATGAAAAAAGAGATCGAAAAGATCAAGAATCTGGGATCAAATGTTATCTACTGCAACGCATACTCGCCTCACCCCTATCTGATGGACCTATGCGACAAATACGGGATCTTCGTACTTCAGGAGATACCTGTTAATTCTGCCCCAGCTGTTTCATTGAGAGATAAGGATTTCGTTGAAAAAGCAATGGATATACTTGATGAAACGGTCGAGAGGGACGGCGACAGACCGTGTCTTTTCGCTATCGGACTCGGATCCGGTTATAATGTTTACGATCTTCAGGCAGTTGATTTCATTAAAGACCTGTCGGATAAATCCAGAGAGCTTAATGACGACCTTTTCACTTTTATTACTTCGGAGTTCACCGAATATGACGAATACTACAAACTCACCGATTTCAACATTATCAGCGCGAACAGCAATACTCTCGACCCGGAATTCAAACCTCTGCTGGCAAATGTCTCACGAAAAGGTCTGACTAAACCTGTAATACTCAATAACAGACTTACAAGAGTTTATCCGGGGAACCAGAACGGTTTTGCAGACCCGTACAGCGAACCGTCACAGGCAAAACAGCTCATGGAGTCCTATAAACTGATAACCGAAGAGGAAAATATTGCAGGAATAATTATCGATTCTTTCAGGGACAGAAGAAGCGAGGTCTCGCTTTTGACGAACAAACCCGGAGACGACCTTTACATAATCAGGAACGGCATAATCGACTACGAAGGGAACGAAAGACTTTCTTACCGCTTTCTCGATGCGCTTTTCAAAAACAGAAGGACGCCAGCGATAGCTCAGGGTGAGTACAAAGAACCGGAAGTGAACTTGTATTTTATAATCGGCCTGATATTATCAGTTCTTTATCTTTACATGATTAAAAGAGAGCATTACCTTTTTGTCAACAGCATCAGGAGCATAAAAAATCCTGACGCCTTCTTTATCGATATCAGGGACAGAAGGATAACACAGGTCCTGCAGGCTGTTTTCATAGGTTCGATGTCTGCTTACGGCATATCCGCAGTCGTCTCTACGGTATTTTACTCTTTCAGGCAGAACGAAAAATTCGATTATTTTCTTACTTATTTTATCAGGAACGATGCGCTGAAGAAATTTCTGACTTTTTCTTCATGGGAACCTCTCATTTTCATAATTTCGTCAACGATCCTTATCCTTGTTCTGTTCTTTGTAATATCTTTGTTCCTGAAATCCGTTTCGGTATTTTTCAACCACCGTTTTTCATTTTCAATTTCTTTATCCATGGTACTGTGGAACTCGATAATATTTCTGCCGCTAGTTCCGGTATCAGCAGTATTTTTAAGGGTATTCAGCCCTCTTTCAGTAAAAATAGTCCTTACCCTATTAGCAGCTATGATCATTTGGTTTCTGATAAGGATGTTTTTAATTATGTCAGTATCATTCAAATCGGGACTTGGTAAAGTGATCTGGGTAAATACGGCTATAATAACCGCCATAATACTGATCTGGCTTTATTTCTTCGATATAAACACAGACAGATTAAGCCATTTCTTTTATCTGGTCGATATTCTGATCAGATAAAAAAAAAGCGGCCTGAGAGGCCGCCTTTGAGTTTACAGATATTGTTCATCTTCGTAATACCATTCATTATAATGCTCGATCGACTTTATTGCCGTAGCAGCATCTCCGCATGCCGTCACAATCTGCCTCTGTTTCTTTGCGATAATATCGCCCGCCGCAAATATTCCCGGTATATTCGTATGCATTAACATATCAGTAATAATATATCCTGAACCGTCTTTATCAACTAAACCCGGCACGAATTCGGTTCCCGGGATATAACCCACGAATATGAATATCCCGTCAACAGGGAAATCCGAAATATCTCCCGACTTTAAATTCCTCAATTTCAGATTTTTGACCGTCGGAGTGCCTTCTATAGCGTCAACAACGGTATCCCAGATAAAATCCACTTTGGGATGCTTCATCGCTTTTTCCTGGATTATCTTCGTAGCTCTCAGCTTGTCCCTTCTGTGGATTATCGTGACTTTCTTAGCGAACTTCGTAAGGAAAAGGCCTTCCTCCACCGCCGAATCGCCGCCGCCTACAACAGCCACATTCTTGTCCCTGTAAAAAGCGCCGTCACAGGTAGCGCAGTATGATACTCCCCTGCCGATATGTTCTTCCTCCCCTGCACTGCCTAGCCTTCTGGGTGACGATCCTGTCGCTATCAGAATTGACTTTGTGACATATTCGGCCGAGTCGCTTTTTATGGTGTGGCCGTTCGTTCCCGCGCCCACTTCGATCGACAGCACTTCTTCGCTTCTGATCTCCAGGCCGAAATCGCGCGCCTGCTTCTCCATATTAACGATCAGTTCCGGCCCGCTTATGCCGGGCGTGCCCGGATAGTTCTCCACTTCGGCGGTGATCGAAACATTTCCGCCGGGCATCATCTTTTCAAGCATAACGACATTCATCTTTGATCTCGCGGCGTAAATGCCTGCCGTCAGTCCCGCAGGACCGCCTCCGATGATTATAAGGTCATACATATTATTCCTCCAATAATTATTTTCCAATACTTAGTGAACTCGCTAAGAAATATAATGAATATAGTTCCGGTTGTCAAATGATTTTTGAATTTCTATTTCAGCAGCAGCAGTTTTCCTTCATAATTATCGACGACCGCAGATATTTTTATAAAATACAATCCGTTCACATAACTTCCCATATCAAGATCAAGAAAATTCTCTCCGCTTACTGTTTTGATCTCTTTTTCAGCGCCCACTTTTTCGCCTTTAATATTAAATATCGTGATCAGTGCCGGCCCTTGAATGTCGCAATCAAAACTTATCCTTGCTGACGGGTTTGCGGGATTGGGATAAATTTTAAGCAGTCGAGGTGAAGACGGAACCTGAAATATTGAACTCCCGTCCTGAAATTCATAAGCGCCGATGTCAATTTTCCCGTTAACGGTCCTCTGATTTCCCGCCAGATCGAATTCAGGCTGATCTAAAACAATATCCGACCCTGAATCTATGCACGGCGACCCTTCTGTCAAAACACCCGGAATATCTGAAGAGGTGTCGAATAACGGATCCGCGTCAAAATTACCGTTGAAACCATGAAATCCTGTTATATTGTTGAAGTGCATAAAATATTGTTTGTAGAAATAGACCTGAGGAAATGCTCCGGTGATATTGTCCCTGATTATATTGTTCACAAGATATGGTTTTGACCTGAAACAGTAGATAGCCCCCATCTGATAATCCGGATTTAAGTCCGATATCACATTATTGACGGCTGTATTATTATAGAAATAAGGATATGAGTTAACCAGATAAGCCACCGGCCCGTTATACTTTGCGTAATTCTCAAAGAAAAGATTATTATTGATCTGGGGCTGACAGTTGTTAACAGCCGCGATCGAACTGCCGTATAATGCAGTGTTGTACCTGAATATATTGTTCTCTATCTTCACTTTCGAGAAATTGCTGATATATATCGCGCCGCCCATACAGTCCGGCATATATCCGGTTGAGTCGCTTATCGATCTTGCATATTCGAGAACAGAATACTTAACATACGAGCTGTCGTTCGTTGAGAGAGTGCCGTCAAAAACGATGCCTTTCCATGAATTTATGTGAGAATCATAGGCGTCATAGGGATCGGGATAAAGCGAAGTAAAATATATCCTGCTGCCGGGAGTACCTTCCGCTATCAGGGTCCCTTCCACATTTATTCCGAATGGGCCGTTAAATAAAAATACTGTACCGGGTGATATATTGAGCGTTGCATTGTCGCTTATCGTAATGTCGTTATACACATCGACAGTATCGGCTCTTACAAGAGTATTTTCAACTATACTGCCGCCTAGAGATATTCTTCTTCCTTCCAGTATCGAAGCATAAGTTTTGTCGGATTTGTTTTCGGATCTTTCTGTGATATAGTGTGTTTCGCATCCGTATCCTTTTGCGGGCGAACCGTCTTCAAGCCTGAAATCCAGATTATCAGGATCTGTAATTAAAGGATCTGTGTCTGTAATATTGTTGTAAGGTGCCGAACCGGCATCGGGCCATGTGAACGGCCCTGCTCAACCGTACTCTCAGAGCCGGGAGAAATTCAGCAGCGAATCGGGCTTATATATATTGTTATAACTCCAGTTGTCGTAAATATCCGGAAAGCCGTTCCATGGAAATATCGAAAATGAATAACTTGTTCCTGTCCTGATTATCTCTGAAGGCGTGCTGTGATGCTGTTCAAAATCCCCGCCTGTATTTCTGCTGTTCACCGCCAGATTATTCCTTATGTCAATATTTTCGCCTGCGCCTTCCATCCTTATGCCGTAATCGATCGAATTGAAAAAAGTAACATTATTGACCTTTCCGTAAGGCAGAACATATATTTCTCCGTCAGGATGTCCGTTATACCTCAAAGTTCCGTTCATAATGACGCAGCTGTCGATATCGAGACTGTTCTTTGTGTAGGAAATGTGTATCTGTCCGTTCATGAGGTCGATCATGGCACCGTTGCCCTCTATCTTAACCGTTTTTTCGTCAACAGGCTCAAATTCAAGAGTTACAGGGTTGAAGAATTTTCCGAGGAAGAGCCCGCCTTTGTATAATTTTCCTTTTTCCAGGATAACGAGTTTGTCGTAACCGTCACCGGGAGCGGCTGCGTCATAAACTTCCTTAAGCGTCGTTCCTGCGTAAGAGATAAAAGCCGAGGCCAGCAAAATTAAATAAAATCTTCTCATTTAGAACTCCTTAAAATTCTGTTTTTTATAAACCGAAAAATATTTTGGCAAGTACTACCGAAGCAACGATTCCTGCAAGATCGGCCAGAAGCGCTGCTTTTATAACATGCCTTGTTCTGATGACTCCGACAGCTCCGAAATAGACTGCGATCACATAAAATGTCGTTTCGGTTGAACCCTGCATGATCGAGGCCAGATACGAAGAGAAACTGTCCGGGTCATTCGCGACGATTTCCGACATAATACCGAAAGAACCGCTGCCTGAAAGTGGTCTGATTATCGCGAGAGGCAGAACATCTGCCGGCATACCTATTAAATTCGTGAAAGGGCTTAAGATGTCCGCAAAAATATCGAGCGCTCCGGATGATCTGAACATTCCTATGGCGACGAATATGGCGACCATGAAAGGTATTATCCTTACCGTTGTATTGAAACCTTCCTTCGCGCCGTCTGTAAGCACTTCATACACTTTAACGTTCTTCATATACCCGACAAGCAGAAACATCGCTATAAGCAGCGGGATCAGCCAGTTGGAGAATGCTTTGAAGAAAGAATCGAAAGTTATTATTTCAGCATTTGCGAAGTTTATTGCTATTGATGAAATTATCAGTGCCGAAAAAATAGAAAATACTGTGAGTTTAAAGAACGATGATCTTTCTTTTTGATCACCCTGCCCCTCATTCCCTTCTTCCGCTTTAAAATTTTTTATATTTTCCAGATTTGATCTGTCAGAAAAGAATTTTGAAGCTAATATCGCAACTGTCGTGGAGAAAACTGTCGCGAGGATGGCGGGGATTATTATCGAAGCGGGCGCCGAAGCTCCTGCCACGGCCCTGACCGTGATGACCCCGAGAGGCAGAATTGTCACGCTTGAAGTGTTGATGGCAAGAAAGAGCACCATCGAATCTGTCGCCGTACCTTTTTTGGGATTTATCTCGTCAAGCTCTTTCATTGCCTTTATGCCGATCGGTGTCGCGGCATTCCCGAGTCCCAGCATATTGGCCGAAATGTTCATTATCATCGCCGACAGAGCCGGATGACCTTCAGGTATGTTCGGGAAAAGCCGCTTCATCACGGGATAGATGAGCTTTGAAATGAAATTCAGAGCTCCGGCAGCCTCCAGTATCTTCATCAGCCCGAGCCACAGAGCCATGGCCCCGATCAGACCGAGCGCTAAAGTAACAGCCGATTTGGCTGAATCAAAGCTCGATTTCGTCAGTTCCTCCATATTGCCCGTATAGGATGCGACAACTACGGAGATCAGTATCATTCCCAGCCATATATTATTTATAGGCGACGCTTTCTCTTTCATTACTGTTACTCCCGAAATACGTTGTGCCTTAATTATAAGATTTTTTTCAGTTCTATGAAACATTTATATTGACAAATTTTGACAAATTAAATAGATTCCATATTATATATGAAACCGCATGGAGAACGATCTTGAAGTCTTTTCATAATATTATAATGACCGCTTTGATACTCTCATTTACTTTCCTGAACGCGCAGACATCTGTGATCACAGTTACTGCTTTACCGGAAGAATTCGGGTTGATCACACAGTCATTCGGCTCCATTGATGTTGAAAAATATTCTGTGCCGGCTGTTACTGATATTGACGGAAACGGTTTGCTTGATATTCTTGTTGGAGATCTTTACGGTAAGATCATTCATTATGTACAGGCTGACAGTGCTTCGGCTGATTTTATACTTTCAGACTCGCTTTTCAACGGAATTGATGTCGGAGGCTGGGCTTCACCTGCTTTCACTGATCTTGACGGTAACGGACTGAAAGACCTTCTTATAGGTAATCTCGACGGGCGCATACATCACTACCAACAGATTTATCCCGACTCTGTTCAGTTCGTGCTGGTTACTGACTTCTTCAATTCTATTGGTGTCAGCTTCAACGCTGCGCCTGCTGTAGCCGATGTTAACAGGGACGGTCTTCTGGATCTGCTTATCGGAGAGGATTTCGGTCATATTTTCCACTATGTTCAGAACAGCGCTTTTTCAACAGATTTTACCCTCGTTACCGGATCATTCAATTCGATAGATGTGGGATTTAACGCCGCGCCTGTCCTTACCGACTTAGACAAAGACGGCCTCATTGACATGTTTATAGGAAATTACGAGGGGTACATCTGCCATTACGAGCAGTTTGATGCCTATACTTTTGATTTCGTTCTAAGGGAACAGAAGTTCAATTCAATTGACATCGGATACCGTTCAAAACCTTTCTTTACGGATATCGACTTTAACGGTTATTCTGATCTTCTGATCGGTGAGAATGACGGAAATATAAACAGATATGAGATCCAGGCACTTGACAGCCTTGATTTCGGAACGCTTGCCCTTGGACAATCAAAAATTTTGAAGTATGTCGCATCAACCTCAGGAGAAGAAGATTTTCTCCACATTGAGAGTTTGGGAGATGGATTTGAAATATCACTTACAGGTGAAGAATTTGATTACTGGAACTATCTCGATATTTTTCCCAATTTTACCGGAATGTGCAGCGATACGGTTTTCGTTCGTTATAAGCCTAATTATTCGGGATCTGTATCAGGAAGTTTAGAACATTCAAACTCATACCCGGATATTGTTTCTCTCAAAATAAAGGGAAACTGCTATCTTGAACCGCCGGTCGTAAATGTGGAAATTATTGATACCGATCTTGTTATATCATGGGAAACAGGAGAATATGAATTAAGTTACAATGTTTATTCCTCGGACGATCCTTACGGCGAGTTTATCTGTGTGGCTATGGAAGTATGGGACAGCTGGTGGTCGGAACCGCTGACTGAAACAAAAAAATTCTATTATGTGACAGTAAACGATTTTTCTCAGCCTGTGAACAAAAACAAAGACAGATAGATCATCCGGTTCAAAACTTTCTTACTATTCTGAATCCTCCATAATAATCAGGAGTAGATTCGGGAAGATGACTGAACCGGAAAGAAACTCTGCACTCGCCTGCGTCTGAATTCCAGTAACCGCCGCGCAGAACTCTGGTGTCTCCGGCATCGGGACCTGCGGGATCTGTGAGACTGTCGGATGTATAATTACCGTATCTGTCCCAGCACCATTCGAACACATTGCCGCTCATATCATAAACGCCGATCTGGTTTGACGCTTTATTTCCGGCGGGGCGCGAGAAATCACCGGGGATGTAATTACCGATATACCATCCGAGATCATCTATCGCATCTCCCCCGCTGTAACGGTAATTATCTGTATTGTTCACACCGCCTCTCGCGGCGTATTCCCATTCGGATTCAGTAGGCAGACGATACCCGTCCGAAATCCAGTCACATGCTACAGCGTTCCAGACTGAATCGGATGCGGCTGGAACTGCACCCCAG
>JAQVNT010000221.1 GCA_028702975.1 Candidatus Delongbacteria bacterium | reverse complement strand
GCTATTCCCGACTGGATGTAGCCGAGTACTTTTTCGGGGCTCATGTCCCCGCCGCCGTCTGAGTTGTTGACCGAATTGCCGAAGACACTTATTATCACACCCGAATCCATCCCGGCGATCTTTATGTTCAGTACGAATATCAGAGACAGGCAGAATAGTGAGGATAGAATAAATACCGTCAGAATTATCTTCTTTGTCAAAAGTTCTTTTATCGTGAGCAGAAACAGTCCCGTAATTCCCCCTTAATTTACTACCTTAATAAAAAAATCTTCAAGCGAAGTCCTCTGTTCCTCGATACCGGTGATGATGATCTTTTCTGATCTTAATTTATCTATAACGTCGTTGAGAACTGCATTATCTTCAATAGCTGCTTCAACGCAGGAATCTTTTATTGAATATGATATATTCTTAACTTCAAGTAACGAATAGAGGTCGTTCGTTCTGCCTGTTTCGACGGATATTTTATACCTGCCTGTAGACTCGAGGAAATCCGCAGTCCTTCCCTTCTTTATCATCTTGCCGTCTTTTAATATCGCTATCTCGTCCGACAGTCTTTCGACCTCGCTTAAAAGGTGCGAATTGATGAATATCGTTTTGCCTGAGCTCTTGAGGTCGAGAAGCACTTCGCGGATCTCGATCCTTCCCATGGGGTCGATCCCGTCCGTGGGCTCGTCAAGAAAGATAATGTCGGGATCGTTGACCAGTGCCTGCGCCGTACCGAGCCTCTGAAGCATCCCTTTCGAGTATTTCCTTATCTTCAGGTCCTTTCTGTCGAACAGTTTTACTTTCTTAAGCAGCTCAGGTATCTTTTTTCTCAGTTCATAGCCGGCTGAGCCTGACATTCTCCCGTAATAATAAAGGAACTGTTCCGCGTTTAAAAAGGCCGGCAGCCTGTGATTTTCGGACAGATACCCGGTCTTGAGCCTTGAGGAAGGATCTGAGATCTTTTTTCCGAGAATGCGGCCTTCTCCCGATGTCGGTTCGATTATTGAAAGTATAAGCTTAATGAATGTGGTTTTACCCGCGCCATTGGGTCCGAGAAGAGAAAATATCTTGCCCTGCTCCACCTCAATATCAAAATCCGTAAGGGCTTTTATCCTGCCCCTCGAATAGTGTTTGGTCAATGATCTTGATTCTATCGCGAACATTTATATCTTCTGAACTATCGATATTAAAAAATTCCAGAAATTGCCGACTGATTCTATTCGAACCTTTTCGTCTGGCGAATGAGCACCGTAAACATCCGGCCCGAAAGATATCATGTCCATCCCGGGATATTTTCTTCCGATTATACCGCACTCGAGACCTGCGTGAACGGCCTTGATCTCCGGTTTCTTGCTGAAAAGTTCCTCGTGCGCCGCGACAGCTTTCTTCAACAGCGGAGAATCAGGATCGGGAGTCCAGGCAGGATATGGATCTTTGCTGATATATTCGTAATCTGCGAGAAGGGTATGCGAGATCACCTTTGAAGAGACATCGTGGATCGATGATTCGACGGAGCTTCTCTGACTTGTGAGTATCTGGATGCCGTCTTTCTGCACTGATACCGAGGCCAGATTCGTTGAAGTCTGCACAAGTCCTTTAATGTCAGGGCTCATCGCGAATACTCCGTGCGGGAATGAATACAGAAGGTTCAGAAGGCGCGATTTTTCTTTTTCGGGAAGAACCGGCATACATTCATTATTCTTCTTCAGGGACAGTTTGACCCCTTCATCGTTCTTTCTCAGCTCGTTTTTGTATATTTCGGTGTATTTTGATATTTTCGTTTCAAGTATCGGCAGGTCTTCCTCATTGATACATATCCCGGCCACCGCTTCCCTGGGTATAGCGTTATGTTTTTCACCGCCTCTGATCTCCGTAAGGTCGAAATTTATCTTGTCGTTGAGGTTCCATAAAAATCTGGCGAGAAGAATAATGGCGTTACCGAGCCCCCTGTTGATCGCGAGTCCTGAATGTCCGCCCCTCAATCCCTCAACTTTTATCGTATAGTGAAGCTGTTTTCCGCTTTTAAGTCTTTCGGGGACTGACTTGAATATGCTTGTGGTTTTACCGCCGGCGCATCCTATGTAGACCGCGCCCTCCTCCTCGGAGTCCAGGTTAAGCAGTATCCTTCCCGTGACAAAACCTTCCTCCAGCGCGTTCGCGCCCGTAAGCCCGGTCTCCTCGTCGACGGTGAACAGGCACTCCAGCGGCCCGTGGCCGACATCATCGCTGTCAAGCAGCGCAAGTGCCGCGGCGACGCCCATGCCGTCGTCCGCGCCGAGGCTCGTGCCCCTCGCCCTCACGAAGCCGTTCTCCTCGAAAAGATCGAGCGGGTCGTTTAAGAAATCGTGATCCGTACCCTCGTTCTTTTCGCAGACCATATCTACATGGGACTGGAGAACGGCGCAGGGAGAACTTTCTTTTCCCGGGTGCGCCGGTTTGGATATGACAACATTCCCGGCGGCATCTTTTTTGAACTTGAGGCCTCTCTCTTTTGCAAAACCCTCAAGATAATCAATGATCTTTTCCTCGTGCCCGGACATTCTGGGTATCGCGCTTATCTCCGAAAAATATTTCCAGACTGATGCCGGTTCAAGTCCTGATATCATAAAAGTTCCTCCTTATAGATCGAATTCCATCCCCTCGTTCGCAATGATTATCTCGACTGATGCCGAAGGGTATTTATAGTTCATATATTTTATTGCCGAATCGTACATTCTGTATATTTTCTCGTCATCGCTTTCATGATTATGGTGGAAAAGAAGCAGCTTTTTCACATCTGAGTTCACGGCCGCATCTACCCCTATCTCCGCCGTCGAGTGCCCGAAACTGAACCTTCCTGCCAGCTCGTTGAAGTCGTACTGGGTGTCGAAAATCAGAATGTCAGATCCGCTGTAAAAGGGAAAGAAGGCTTCAAGAACTGTTCCGGCCGTATATTCGGCGTCCGTAGCATACACGACTTTTTTCCCTGAGGATTCTACACTGAACGCGTAAGAACCGTTCGGGTGGTTGAGCTTTTTTGAGCTTACAGTGAAATTTCCGATGCTTACAACTTCATCTTCTTTTAAAATATTGAATTTTTTAGAGCTCGGACGGGACTTTAAGCTGACCGGAAAAAAATTAAAATCCTGCTGCAGTTCAAGCATTTTCTCAAAATCTTTATGGTGAGAGTAAAAATTCAGTCTGGCCGTCGGAAAGTGGACCGGAGAAAAAAAAGGCAGTCCGTTTATGTGGTCGAGATGAAGATGCGACAGAAAGATATTATAATCGTTGATGCTGCTGTTGAAAAACCTTCCGCTGATAAGTTCATTACCAAGATTCCTCATTCCAGTGCCTGCATCAAGTATAAGAAGAGTAGAATCGTCCGAAACAGTAACGCAGGAAGTGTTCCCGCCAAAAGTCGTAGAAAGATGAGCCGGGAGCGAATCTATCAGTTCGTTGATCTTTTTTTTGTCCGAAATGTCCCTGCCCTAAGAAAAAGAAAGTACTTTTTCTACCTTTTCCCTGTATTTTTCGGGGCTCAGCGGTGAATTTATACTGCCCCTAACGCCCCAGAATTTTAATTTCATGTTCAAAATATATTTATTAAGCCCGTC
>JAQVNT010000220.1 GCA_028702975.1 Candidatus Delongbacteria bacterium | reverse complement strand
TTTGAGCTTTGTATAAAGATTTACCGCTTTTTTGAATTCACCCCAATAGTAAAAGCTGTCCTTTATGCCTGAATCGACAAAGAAATGAAGCAGTTGAACTGTATAATCGGGATTGTCCTTGAACCTTTTATTATAAAAGTCAATGAGCTCTGTACTTCTTATGCCTAACCTTGATGTATAATATGTGGACTGAGGATCCTCGTCGATAGCCATTCTGATTCCGAATGTAAGTTTTCTCCTGCCTTCAGTAATGCTCTCAATACGGTCTAGTTCCTTGGGACTGTCCAAAACTATGATGCTGTTGCTGAAACCTTCATCCTGGAGAGAAAATATCTTCCTCAAATATTCCTCGGTCTTGAAACCGTTGTGTACAAGGATAGTGCTCTTATCGAATTCGCCTTTTTTGTAAAGCCTTTTTATGAGGTCAATATCGAAGGATGATGAAGTTTCCAGGTTTACACCGTGCTTCATGGCGGTACCGATAACATGATGATAATGACAGCACTTGGTACAGTAGCAGAAATGGTATTTGCCGGAATATCCGTTGGCCTTGATGGCCCGGTTGAACAGGTTCTTTGATTTTTTTATCTGATCGCCTATCTTAGGCAGATAGAACATCCTCAAGGGAGTTCCGTATTTTTCGATCAAATATTTTAACGATACACCGTGAAAAGTGAGATATCCGTCATCAATATCAAAACCTTCCTGGGGAAAATAATACGACTGTTCTATAAGGTCGAAGTAAGTTGTTTTCATTATGCTTTGATCCCTCCCCTTTTATGCAGCATATACTCAAGCGAATGACCCAGTGCGAGAGCGAGATTTTCCTCGGCTTGTTTCAGGATCGAATCATCGGGTGTTTCGTTACGCGTCCTGTTCACGATCACAGAAGCTATGCAGCCTGCTTTTAAACCGAACGCCGAGGCTATTGTAAAAAGCGTAGCCGATTCCATTTCGAAGTTGAGGACATTAAGTTTCTGCCACTGCTCGAGGCTGCCCTGAAAATCTTTTATCACATATTTAGAAAATGTATCGTACCTTTCCTGACCGGGATAGAATGTGTCCGATGAAGCCGTGATCCCCGTATAATACGCTACTCCGGAGGCTTTTGCACCGGCGATAAGAGAATTCGTAATATCTAAATCAGCTACGGCGGGATATTCTATCGGAGCATAATGTTTCGAGGCTCCGTCCAGTCTTACCGCGCCTGTTGTTATTATCAGGGACGGTATTTCTATGTTAGGCTGTATCGCGCCTGTCGTGCCTATTCTGATAAAATATTCAATACCGAGACCGGCCAGTTCCTCAACTGCGATCGACAATGAAGGTCCGCCGATGCCTGTCGAGCATATCAGAATGCTATGCGGGCCGGATTTAGTCAGCCACGAAGTATATTCCCTGTTCGAAGCGAGAAAAACAGCGTCAGCACTAAGTGTCTTCGCCGTCTTTTCCACTCTGCCCGGGTCTCCAGGAAGAACTGCTATCTTTGCTCCCTGTATCATTTCGCGTGATAATTTTATGTGATATTTCATAACGATCAGCCTTATTTATTAGATGTCAGGAATTTTTATTAAAAATAACAACTATCACGCCGTTTTCAAAGTCAATAATTTGCTTATCTTTAACCGTGAGGTTACTCAGACCTAGAGGAATATTTCTTGACAGAACTTCATTTTTTAGAGGATATTTAAAGCCCACAAGCGTCACTCCAAGGCATTTATCCGTACCTGCGAACACTGAAACTGTCGATCCTTTAGGAAAACCGAATTCATAACCCTCAGGAGCAATGCAGGGAAGAAAGAAAATATCCTCATCCTCACCCGAAAAAGTGATATTCATACCTCTCGAAGCAAAATCAACAGCAGTCCCGTAATTGGAAATAAAATGGTCGCTCCTTCCGCCCGACGCCGCGAAAACCATCACATCATTCACATTTTTCTTAGTCACAAGATCGAGCGCGAGAAAAAAATCAGAACGGTCCTTATCAGAAGGAAAAATGATCGTATCCATCACCGGAACTTTTGAATCAGGCTTAGAAGAATCCATGTCCCCGATATGAATAACAGGCCGGACAGAAAACCCCTCAAGATGCTTCAGGCCGCCGTCAACAGCTATCACAAACCCCGGATCATCCTCAAGCGAAGCCAAAAACCCTCTGCCCCAGAAGCCCTGTCCGTTAAGAACCAATATAGCCTTTTCCGTTTTCATAAATACCCGCTTGTTCTGTCGCTTAAATATAAACAAAATCCGACACTAAATCCACAAAACTTTGATTTATAACAAGGCATAGAGAATAATATAAATTATACAAGTTCCCCTAGTCCTGATACTCCGTAGAGGGGAATGTTGAAAAATTCTTTTTCCTGACTGAAAATTCCCGGAGATATTCTTATTACTTTCTCGGTGTTGTAATTCTTTTAATAAACTCGTTCCGAAAATTGCAAGATGTATGTGAAAACTCGTTCCGAAAATGTAAATCAGCTGCGACGGCAGTCTTCCGGTCTGAATCCGCAAACATTAAGTTGAAAACTAATCTTTTGCTTTACCGGAATTGTACTTTACTTTAACATCCGAGACTGCGAATTTGCCGCAATTCTCGTCGATCTTATAAGTGTGGATTTTGGAAATCTCTTTTTTAAGTCTTGCTTTTTCGTGCTCGAGGTCGTAATCGTCCTGGAGGCCCATCCAGAATTGCGGTGTTGTTCCAAAGAACTTGGAGAATCTTAAGGCTATTTGAGCAGTAATATTTCTTTTACCTTTTATTATGTCTGATATTGCCGTCTGAGGCAGGTTGGTTTCCTTTGCAAGCCTGTAAGCCGTTATTTCCATAGGAATGAGAAATTCTTCGTTAAGTATCTCTCCGGGATGTATGTTATTCAATCTCTCCATATTGCCTCCTTCTAGTGATAATCAGTAATTTCAACTTCATAAGCATCCGAATCCCATTTAAAGCAGATCCGCCATTGTTGATTGATCCTGATGCTGTAATATCCCTTCCTGTCTCCTTTAAGTTTCTCAAGCATGTTTGAAGGCGGTATCATCAGGTCTTTCAATTCATGAGCGTTATTTATCATTCTTAGTTTTCTTCTCGCGATCTGTTGAATGTTGCCCGGCAGTTTTAACGATCTTACACCTTCCCATATATTCTTTGTTACAGTATCTTTGAAGCTTTTTATCATAGTTCAATAGTAACAATAAATGTTAGTAATGTCAAGCGTTATTAAATTATTTGTTCAAGTCCTGATACCCCAAATGGGGAACTTATTTAAGAAAAGTAATGAAACCGTGACAAATCTCCGACTTTTTGCAACGAAAAAGTCTTATTTAAAGCTGAATTTCTTTTTCCCGGTGACGATCTTGTCGTCGATGGTGATCTTCTTCGTGTCTTTATGGTCGGGAAGGTGGAACATAATATCGTTCATTAAATGTTCGATGATGCTCTTGAGTGAACGGGCGCCGGTCTTTCTTTTTATTGCTGTTTCGGCTATGGCTCTTATTGCTTCATCAGTGAACACGAGTTCGCATCCCTCCATTTCGCAAAGCTTCTGATACTGTTTTATCACTGCGTTCTTCGGGACCGTAAG
>JAQVNT010000219.1 GCA_028702975.1 Candidatus Delongbacteria bacterium | reverse complement strand
ATGAACATCCCCGCGGTAAAACGGGCGGTATTTCTGGACATGGTGACAAAAGACAGGCACACTGTGCTCGTGTCCGGCTCTCACGGGAAGAGCACGGTAACAGCGATGCTCGCCGATATGATGAGCGGGGATGAAATTGGAGCGGCCGCCATAGTCGGCGCGGAGACCGTCGCCGCCGGGTCCAACTATTATCCGGGCGAAGGCAGATACATGATCGTCGAAGCCGACGAGTACGACAGGAGTTTTTTAAGGCTGCATCCGAAAGACCTTATAGTGCTAAATATAGACGACGACCACATGGATATTTACGGAGATATGAACGGTCTCAAACAGGCTTTTTCGGAGCTTGCCTCGAAACTCGATAAAAACTCCGTACTCGTCTATAACGGCGACGATGAGAACTCGGTTTCGTCAGTATCAGGATGCGCCACAAGAAAAATAAGTTTCGGTTTTTCGCCCGGATGCACATTTTCCGCCGCGAATATAAAATATAATGACTTCCGCACATCTTTCGACCTGGTAAATAACGGTAAAGCATTATGCCGCATAGAATACTATTACACAGGAAGGCTTAATGTTTACAATATGCTCGCGGCGGCTTCATATCTGTCGGCCTGCGGAATTGGCGGAGAAAAGATAAAAGAACTCGCGCTGAGGTTCAAGGGAGTAAAGCGAAGAACTGAGATAATTTACAGAAGCAGCGGCTATACCCTAATCGACGATTACGCTCATCATCCGTCGGAAATTAAGGCTTCGCTCGATAATATCAGATCTAATACAGAAGGAAGGCTTATCGTGATGTTCCAGCCTCATCTTTACTCCAGGACCAAATACCATCTTGAAGGATTCGCGAAAAGTTTTGACAAAGCCGATCTGGTCTATATTTCGCACATCTATCCTGCCAGGGAAAAATACGATCCTTCAGTGGCGAGCTCCGCGATATTCGACAAAATGGACGGGGAAATGAAAAAAAGAACAAAAGTGTTCGTCAGTTTCGATGAAGTTTACGGTGAGCTGTCAAGATCAGTCCGTCCGGGCGATGTGGTCGTCAGTATGGGAGCGGGCGAGATAAATAAAGTGCTTTACAGGCTTAGGGAGGCGCTGTTAAAAAAATGATAAGAAGTGAACTCTTCATACAGTCGTGCGTCAATGTGAAATTCGACGAACAAATGAGCGCCCACACCTATTACAGGATCGGCGGACCCGCCGCGGTTTACGCCGCGCCGGACGGGTCGAAAGAGCTCGCAGCCGTGGTCGAAGTGTGTAAAGAAAATAACATTCCTTATTATATTCTGGGAAGGGGAAGCAACATTCTTGTTTCCGACAGAGGTTTCGACGGCTGCGTGATAGATATGACGGAAAGTTTCCGCGACATTGCGGCGGAGGGGAACCTGATCGCGGCGGGGGCCGGAAGCCTGCTTTCCGCTGTGGCAAAAGAGGCCGCGGAGAATTCGCTCACCGGTTTCGAGGAACTCGCGGGGATCCCCGGCACGGTCGGCGGGGCGCTGGTCATGAACGCGGGTTGTTACGGGAAAGAGATATCCTCTCTCGTTCTTTCCGCCGATATTCTGTCGGAAGGTAAGATCGTAAAGATAGAAAAGAACGATATTGGTTTCGGCTACAGGCATTCCGGCCTTAAGGGCAGGATCGTTACGGGAGCTGTATTCGCGCTCGAAAAAGGCGATCCGGAAGCGATCGGTTCAAAAATGGCTGAATATTCGGCGCTCAGAAGATCGAAACAGCCGCTCAATTATCCGTCATGCGGATCTGTTTTTAAAAGGCCTCAGGAAGGTTTTGCGGGAAAATTCATTGAAGATGCAGGGCTCAAGGGTAAAACTATTGGCAGCGCAATGGTCTCGGACCTGCACGCGGGATTTATAATAAATACAGGCACTGCGACGGCGCAGGATGTTCTTTCTCTCATTAAGCTTATCAAGGTGACGGTAAAAGAAAAGTTCGGAGTGGAACTGAATGAAGAAGTGATATATCTCGGATTTTCCGATGAGGAGCTCAAATGAATTTTATTAAAAGATCGATGCAGAAAACTTTAAGAGTCTTAAAACTGTTCATGATCGCGTGCATAATTTACGCAGGGTCGTATTCGGCATATTACTTTTATAAGGCTTACAGGGCAACAAGCGTTTTCGATCTTAAGAAAATTACCGTCAGGAACAACAGGCTTCTCACTCCCGGTGATGTGATCGAGCTTACAGGAATTAAAAGAGGAACAAGAACGGATGAGCTGGATCTGAGTTCCTCCGAAAGCAAACTTAACTCATCACCCTATGTGAAAAGATCGAGGATAAGAAGGATATATCCCGCATCTATAGAGATAACGGTAGTTGAGAACGAACCCCTGGCATATTTAAACTCATCAGGCACTCTCAAATATGTGAACGCCGACGGGAAAGTACTGGGTAAAGCAAGGCCGGGTGAAGGATACGATCTGCCTGTGATACTTAACGGTCCGGACAGCGGCATTATGACTTTTCTGAACGAATGTACGGCCTCAAGTCCCTTCACTTATCATCATATATCGGAAATTCAAAGGACGGACAGAGGGATCGAGCTGTATCTTATCAAATCATCAGCGCCTGTAATTATAGGAACGGACGAGTTCAAGAAAAAGATAATCGTGCTCGAGTATTTTTTGAAGAACGAATACAACAATCTGGCTTTCGGCAGAATAGAATATATCGATCTGCGTTTCGATAAGCAGGTCGTACTAAAAGAATTCACGATAGCGGAAAATTAAAGAGGGAAGTCGTAATGTATATACTCGGGATAGATTTCGGAAGCAAGTATTTGAAAGCTGCATTATGCGTCAGAGATTATCAGACCGGCGAGATAGGCGTCAAAAAAACCGTAAAACTTCCTCACAGGGCTTCGAGGCAGGGTACGATAATCGATCTTGTGAAAGCAAAAGAGGTTTTCGGACAGATGCTCGAACGGATAAAGGATGATCTTTCGGAAAGTATCGACGAGTATGTAATAAATGTCTCGGGCGAAAATGCCGGATCTTATTCCGGGACTTCAACGATCCCGTTATGGAAGCAGGAGAACGAGGAGAGGAGGGTCAGGATCACAAGATCTCATGTGAACGAGGTTCTAAAGGCTGCCAAAATGACCGCTTACAACAAGGACGATAAGGTTGAACTGCATTCGATACCGCAGGAATTCCAGATAGACGATCAGCCGGCGACCTTAAATCCGATAGACATGTCGGGCATCAAACTCAAAAGCACTGTCTATGTTATTCAGACGGACAAATCGCACAGAGAGAACATCTGCAGCATCTTCGATTCATTCGGAATAAAGAATTACAGGCTGGTTTTCTCGCCTCTGGCTACTGCGGAATCCGTTATTGACGAAGACGATAAGGAAGCGGGCGTGATCGTTATATCTCTCGGAGATCAGACCACTGAGCTGACCGTGTATCTCAACGGAATACTCAGAATGGCTAAGGTAATTACGCTCGGTTCGAACTACATTACCAAAGATCTCAAGATACTGCTTAAAACAGATTATCCGACAGCGAACAGGATCAAAAAAACTATAGCTACGGCATTTCCGAAAGATACTGATCCTGAAAAAATGAT
>JAQVNT010000218.1 GCA_028702975.1 Candidatus Delongbacteria bacterium | reverse complement strand
AGATAAAGACAGCTCGTCAATAGTCACGCTTAATCTCTCCAGATCGATAATAAAACTCGAAGTTCTTGATGAAAAGACCGAGCTTTTCGTGAACAGAATCCCGGCGTCCGGAAGCATTTATCTCAACATAAACGATGATGTGAAGGTGAACAGTAAAAATCTTAATATAAAGAAGATCGTTTCAGAAAATGTAACGGAAAGGGATTTTTACCACTTCGATCCCGATGAGAAAGAATTTACCATATCGAATAAGAAAGGCGACGCTTTAATAGCTGACGAACTCGATTACGACTGGACATGCTCGATTAAAAAGCAGGAAGGGAACTATCTGTTCCAAAAACAAAACTGCCCGTACGACATTTACCTGAACAGCAGAAAGGTCTTAAGATCGGAAATTATCAGGAACGAAGACAAACTGTATCTTAACGGAAGGATGTTCAGTTTCGATACGGAGAATAAAACAGCCGAATTGTCAAAGTTCAGTTTTAGTTCCTTCATCGTAAAAGGATTAAAACACCTCTTCAACGACAACAGCATCGGGCTTGACGATATCAGTTTTGAAATGGAACACGGCGACCTTGTGGCCATAATGGGACCGAGCGGCTGCGGCAAATCGACGCTTCTGAATGTGATAAACGGTTATCAGAAACCGAATTCGGGCGATGTTGTACTCGACAATTTCGATCTCTACAGAAATTACGCATTTCTCAAGAATTTTATGGGATTTGTGCCTCAGGACGATCTTTTATTTGACAATCTGACGGTTTACGAGAATTTGTATTTCAACGCCAAGCTCAGATATCCGTCAAAACCGAAAAAAGTGCTTGAAGCTCTCGTCAATAAGGTGCTGAAGGACATCGGACTTTTAGATAAAAAGGGAAGCAAGGTCGGCAACCCTCTAGATAAGACACTGAGCGGCGGGCAGAGGAAAAGGCTAAATATCGGTCTCGAGCTTTTGTCCGATTCCGAAGTACTTCTCCTTGACGAACCGACTTCCGGACTTTCATCAAAAGATTCAGAGAAAATTGTTGAACTTCTGAAATCAATTTCGCTGGAAGGCAAGATCGTTTATGTTATAATCCACCAGCCGAGCTCAAAGATATACAAGATATTCGACAAGATAATCGTTCTGGACAAGGGAGGAAAGCTCGCTTTCTCCGGCGACAATTACGACGCTCTCAAATATTTCAGGGAGCATTCCAGGCAGCATTTCGGGGATGATATTGAATGTCCGGTGTGCAAGAACGTCGAGCCCGATCTCATTCTTGAGACTATTGAGGAGCCGGCCAGAGACAGGGACGGTACACCGCTGGACGTTAGAAAAAGAACTCCGGAATACTGGAAAAATGAATTTTTAGAATATCAGAAGAGCTCGGGCAATGTAACTTTTCCGGCCAACACGAACCAGTTCATACCGCCGAGACCCAGGATAAGCCTGAAAGCGCTAGTTTCGCAGTTTACCGTACTTCTGCAGAGGAATTTTTTAAACAAGCTCAGGGATAAGTCCAATCTGGCGATCACTTTTTTGGAAGCGCCTCTTCTCGGTATAATCATAGGTCTGCTTCTGAGATATTCACCGGGGGAAAAGTACTCGCTTTACGACAATAAATATCTGATAACTTTCATTTTTCTCTCAACAATAGTCACGATCTTCTTTGCGCTGACGAACAGTATAGACGAGATCATCAGGGACGCTTCGATCCTCTTAAGGGAGAAAATGCTGGATATAAACAGCCTTGAGTACTATCTGTCGAAGTTCATCACTCTCGTTATCTTCTCCGTAGTGCAGAATGTTCTTTTCCTGAGCCTCGGTTTCTGGATAATGGGCATAAAGGAGCTTTTCTTTGAGTATCTTGCGATCACGACTTTTATTTCTGTAAGCGGGATATGCATGGGTATGGCTATATCATCGATACCGAAACTGACTTCAAAAGCGGCGCAGAACATAATCCCTCTCATACTTGTTCCTCAGATAATTTTCGGAGGGTTCATTGTGGAATTCGAGGACATGAGCAGGTTCCTTTTCATAAATAAGAGTGCGCCTATACCCGAGATATGTCAGATAATGCCTTCAAGGTGGGGATTTGAAGCTTTGTGTATAATGCAGGATTCCAAGAACAGCTTCCACTCCAGATATGATTCGGTACAGAAAGAATTTGATGATCTTATTCTTAATGAAGATGAGCTGAAAAAAGAACTCGGCAGAAAAGAATATAACAACAAAAAAGCTGAACTGCTGAATGAACTCGACGAGGTGCGTAACGAGCTCAAGGAAAGCTACGGGAATGCTGAACTGAACAACAGAATGAAGGAATCGGCAGAAAAGTACGAACTCGATCAGTCCTCAGGCGATAACAGGGAAATTTCATCAGTCTATCCGATGTTCACGGTCCAGAAAGAATGTCCTCTTACCGGTTATATCATGCCTGCGTACATTTACAACTCGCTCATCCTCTTACTTTTTTCAATAGTAATGTCGTTCATGTCTGTAATGATGCTTGTTTACAGAGAGAAAATAGCCGATATATTCCAGAAAATTCAATACGGGAAGAATAAAAATTGAAAGACATCGAAGCAATAAGAAAAGAGATCGACAAGATCGACAGCCGCATATTCGACCTTCTGAAAGACAGGCTCAAACTCGTAATCGATACTCTGAATGTAAAAGAAACTGTAGAGGACCTGACAAGAGAAGATGAGATATTCAGAACGATCAGCAGTATATGCGATACGGAATTCGAAGACAGGTACATCGGCAATATTTACCTGACCGTATTCAAGGAAGGTAAAAAGATCAAAGAAATTATAAAGAGCAGGGAACAGGATGGGAAGGAAAAAATATAATATAGCTGTCGCAGGAGCGACCGGAGCTGTCGGCCGCAAGTTATTAGAAGTGCTTGAAAAAAGGAATTTTCCCGTATCAGATCTTAAACTGCTTGCTTCAAAGAGATCGGCCGGCGAAATTATAAGTTTCGGCGGAAAAGAACATACCGTCGAAGTCATGAAAGAAGACAGTTTTGACGGAGTGGACATCGCACTGTTCTCGGCAGGATCGTCAGTCAGTTCCGCTTATGCGCCGATAGCCGTTCGGTCAGGAGCAGTTGTAATTGACAACAGCTCCTGTTTCAGGAACGACCCTTCGGTCCCGCTCGTGATACCCGAGATCAATGCCGGAGACGCATCCCTTCATAAAGGCATCATCTCCAACCCGAACTGCACTACAGCCATTATGCTCATGGCCCTCTACCCTGTTTATAAAGCTGCCGGAATAAAAAAGATCATAGTTTCCACTTATCAGTCGGTTTCAGGTGCGGGAATGAAAGGCGTAAATGAACTTGAAGAGCAGGTATTGAATATTTCGAAGGGTATCAAGCCTGAAATGTCTGTTTTCAAATATCCTATAGCATTCAATCTGATACCGCATATAGATTCTTTTACAGGTACCGGCTATACAAAAGAAGAGATAAAAATGCTTAATGAGACCAGAAAAATACTTCATGACAATAAAATTAAGGTAAGCGCGACTTGCGTCAGGGTTCCGGTTAAGTCCGTCCATTCGATGTCTGTAACATTCGTAACAGAAAAGAATGTAAAACCTGATGATG
>JAQVNT010000217.1 GCA_028702975.1 Candidatus Delongbacteria bacterium | reverse complement strand
AAGTATGACCTGGTTTATATCTCCTATATGACATGTGATCTCGGGAAGATTTTCAGCAGGATATGTCTCAACCTCGGCTACATATTTCCATACATTTTTAGTTATGGTCACAGTCGAAGTTATTGCGTCATTTATATCGGCTTTCTGCATAGTTTTGAGTCCCGGATGCGAGAATGTTTTCATTGCCATCACTATCTTCCTCACGATCTGGATCCCGTTCATGCTTTCCTCCAGTGCACCGGGTATCTCGTTCATCAGGTAATCGAGATTGGTGTCTTTCAGGATCTCAGTTATAGCCGATAAGCAATTCTCTCTGTAAGTTACTTCATTTTCGGAACAGTTTTCAGATAATTTTCTCACATTCGAGTAGAAATCGGATATTTTTTTAAACGAATCTTTAATAAAAAGAGTATTGTCGCTGATATACTGAAGAGGAGTATTTATCTCGTGAGCTATTCCTGCGGCAAGAGTTCCTATCCCTTCCATTTTTTGAGCGTGTCTCAGCTGGTTTTCAATCCTGATCATATCAGAAATATCCCTTTTCAGAGCAACGAAATTTATAATGTTCCCGCTTTCGTCATAAACGGGGGATATGGAGGCGTCTTCTTCATAAATGTCCCCGTTCTTCTTTTTGTTTATAAAATGACCTTTCCACGGCTTTCCTGCAAGGATCGTTTTCCAGAGATCCTCGTAAAAAACCTTATCATGCTGACCGCTTTTAAGGATCGATGTGGATCGTCCAAGGACTTCTCCTGCCGAATAACCCGTAGTTTTCTCGAAAGCAGGATTTACGAATTCTATTATACCTTTTATGTCAGTTATAACTATGGTTTCTGAAGAATGATAAATGGCAGTACTGAGTTTGTTCTGCCGGTCGGCTATATTGTTTCTGTCTTTCCTCAGATCGCTCAACTCTATGAACTTATCTATCTTTTCCGGAAGAGATTCGAACATATCCGCTGATTTATTTATATAATCGAGAACTCCTGATTTTATAAGGGTAACTACTGTTTCCTGATCAACATAGCTTTCAAGGACAACGACGGGGACATTTTTATATATAAAGGGATCCTTTAACAGATCTAAAGGGCTTCCGTCGTCAAGATAGAGATTACTTATAATTATATCGGAACTCTCGGCATGTATCCGCGCATTTTCGATGTCGGGAACTATCGTCAGTTTGTACCGGCTGCCGTATCTTATAAATACGCTGTTAATGAGGATACCGTGATCCTCATTTTTTTCTATGAGCAATACTTTTAGCGGCATATCAACTCTGTCCATTTTCGATCGACTGATTACGGTTTAATTTTATATATAAGAAAAACTCTCCTTTAAATCAATCATTAAATCGTCTATTTTTACTTTTCAGCATGACAGGGATACCGTCTTTAAGAAGATCGAAGAACTGGCCGGTGGGGCAGAGGTAAACGCACCACGGATTTTTCATGAAAACCGAAGCAATAAATATGATTATGCTGCCTGTAACGGTTATTATTGAGGCGGATGAAAATATGAATACCGAGAAAGGCTCAATCATCGTGAGGTCCATCTTGACCGAAGCGGATACGGTTATAATCAGCGATATGAAAATTAAAAGCCTGAGCCGCCTTAAGAAAATTATGATATCAGCGCTTGGAATGACCTTTCTAACCGGTATTTTTCCAAGAATGGTCTGAACTCCGCCGAAAGGGCAGATGTAATAACAGTAATAGTGTTTGTTGAAGAAAAGCGGAACAAGAACTGAAAGAACGAGAAGGATAATCGTCGTCAATGAAGTTAAAAAGCTTATGCCGTTCAACGAGAGGCTTTCAAGAAAATAGATAGAAATAAATTTGCCTGAAATAATACCAAAGAATATAATAGATAATGTTTGTATGAAAATTCTGAACCTATTTATTTTCTTTATGAATATTCCTAATAATGATGTGAATAGAATAAAATACAAAACTGCTTCATATGGAGATTTCAATAGTGATATTTCTGTTTTCGTGACCGATTTTACATACTCTGTCTTACCGGTAAATATACCCGCTCTTTTCCTGATGATCTTTCCGACTGCTTCGCTTGTATATGTTGCTCCCGACACGGCATCTGTTTTCATTTCTTCAAGTTCCGCAAGAGTTTTGCCGTTCCATGAGTTAAAGAATCCGATACTCTCAAGTCCGGAAACCCAGGCCGGAGTTTCTCTGTGATCTATTATCAAGACCCCGGTGATCTTTTCATCTTCATCCGCCAGGACCGCAATGCTGATACACCCTCCGTACCCTATAATGTCGTCGCAGAAGGGGGAGGAAAGAACGTATCTGCCGGCTTCATTTCCGTTCTCGTCATATACTTTTGACCAAAAGTTCAGGTAATTCGCCTTTTCTACAGATGCGGCTTCAGGTATTATCCTTTTGAATTTGCCTGCAAGATCATATTTGTCAAAATCAAAATCCTCTTTTATTTCGCCTTTGGAAAGCATGAAAACCAGAATGAACACTGCAATTACGGGGAGCTTTAAAAGATATCTTAATCGGGTACTTTTCGTCATATATTCACCTTTAAAAATAATCCTCTTATCATTTTTTCCATCGCTTTCATCAAGCTTTAAGAAATATACACACGAATTCATATTACTTCCACTTATTTGCAGTATTATTTATCCGCATACCATCAAAGTTTCAATCGAAAAGATTACAGGCAGACATTTATGCCTGCCTGTTCAAAGATTTACTTGGTCAGTACCATTTTATTTGTGAGCCTGACTCCATCAGTTTCAAGGGTATAATAATATACACCTGTATTAAGTTTACTACCGTCGAACTCAACTGAATGAACTCCTGCATTCTGAACTTCATTCAGCAATTCGGCTACTTTTTGCCCGTTTATATTATAAACACTCAGTTTAACATGCTCAGTTTTTGCAAGATCAAATCTGATCTGCGTTACAGGGTTAAAGGGGTTAGGATAGTTCTGGTAAAGCACAATCTCTTTCGGTAAAAGTTCTTCACCAATGACAGTCGGTTCTGTTTTTTGATCATCATCCTTTAAAAGTAGATTATTAAGTCTTGCCATGTAATCTATCGTACTTTTTTCACCCTTGCTTCCTGATTCCATCATCATATCGCATATAGCAATATCTATTTCAGAAATTGAGATCTCGTCTTCAGTTAAAGCTTCAGCTTTCATTTCTACCGCGAGAGCTTTTGCCGTTTCATATCTTTTCCCTTTAATATGAGTTGCGATTTTCATTTCCTTTAGAAACTTCTTCTGAGTTATATCATCCGACCCGAGTCCGGTGTCATAGGTGCTTATAAGAGATTCAGTTTCTATTCCCGCTTTCAGATAAACATAAGGCAGCCTTGCAAGAGCAACATAATACTCCGGTGTGTCTTCGTATTTATCTATCACATGCTCGTACTGTTTGATCGAAGCTGTGTAATTCTCTTTTTCTTCAAGGAGCATCGCATTTGACAATATAGTCGTTTCCGTGTCAGGAGATTCTTGTGAACTTAAAGAGGGCTGAACTGTCTCGCCGGTTAAAGGTATACTGTCAAGCAAACCGTTGCTAAGGGAGTTAACCTTGAAGATGAATATCTTATGACCGAGGCTGAATTTACCAAATTTCGAAATGTATGTTTAAAATCCAACAGATCTAGAT